>NZ_JBMGJV010000013.1:0-98666 GCF_051025295.1 Candidatus Dedyshia acidiphila
GTGGTGCTCTACCACTCCTGCCACTAGTACTGTGCAGCACCAGTCACGCACGCTGACGGTAGGGCTGTGTTCGACCCCATTTCGCCGACGAGTAAGATGCCACCTCCGCGTGCTGAAAGAGAGTCGGTCCATTTGCCGCAGCGTCCCTCCTGACTTGCAGTTGCACTTGGGACGCTGCCTGGCCAAAGCTAGGTACTCTGGGGAAAGAGATAGTGCTGGTCGATGCGGGATGGGCACAGACAGCGGAGGGGGAGAGACCGAGAGGGTTCCTCCCCGCGCGTCATACCTGGCACTCTACTGAGCCTGAGGTCGTACGGCATCTGAGCTGAAGAGCATCTGTAACCCTTCTGCCATGGTTGGATGGGCGAGAATCGCGTCGAGGATCATGGTGTAGGGCTGCTTTGCCAGCATCGCAAGCTGAACAACAGACATGACCTCACCTGCGTGCATGCCGAACGCAGTGAAGCCGAGAATCGTATCGTCTTCAGCGACAAGGGCCTTCATAAAGCCACGCGGCTCGACGACAGCCTGGGCTCGCAAGACTGCTGACATCGGCACCTTGAAAAGCCGGTAGATCAAACCTCGTGATGCAGCTTCGCGTTCGCTCAGGCCCACTCTGGCGAGCTCCGGCTCAAGAAATAGACAGAAAGGCACCAGTCGGTCGGTCGTGACGCGAGCGCCACCAACTAGTTGTGCCCGGAATACGCGATAGTCATCCTTGCCGACATGCGTGAACTTTGGACTTCCTGCCACATCGCCCACTGCCCAGATTCCGGGAGCCGTTGTTTCCAGACTTTCGTTAACGCGTATGTACCCCTCTTCCGTTAACTCTACCCCTGCCTGCTCCAGGCCAAGTTCCTCAGTATTGGGGCGCCGACCGGCAGCAACAAGAATATGCGTGCCCTCGATCGTCTCTGTTTGACCATCTCTAACCACAACCATGTTGACGTGATCACCCGACCGGCCGTCGACTCGAACGACTCTAGAGTTTAGCGACATAACGATTCCCTCTTCTTCGAAAAGGGCAGCGATCGCTTCACTCACGTCCGGGTCTTCCTGATGCAACAAACGCCCGTGATGCTCGACGACCGTCACCGCGCTGCCGAGGCGACGCATGGCATGCGCGAACTCTAGGCCTACATAGCCCCCGCCAAAAATGATCAGGTGCTCTGGGAGATTCTCCAGCTCCAGCAGCTCAACATGAGTGAGGGGGTGGGACTCGCGCAATCCCGGGGTATCACCAACAAACGCGCGAGAGCCTGTCCCGATGAGAATGCGCTCACCTTGAAGCCTCCTTGTGGTGCCATCAGGCTGAGTGATCTCAACCGTTTTCGGCCCAGCGAAACGCCCCGTGCCAAGAATGAGCTCCGCGCCGGTCTTATTGAAGAGCTCGAGGTGGGCCTGAACCTGCTTCGCGACCATCGCCCGTTTGCGCTCGCGCACGCCAACCATGCTCACTGCGAAGTGTTCGGCAGACATGCCGAAGTCGACTAACTTCCTCGCATAGCCAGCAACCTGCGCACTGTAGATCACGTTTTTTGAAGGTAAGCAAGCGATGTTTGGGCACGCTCCGCCGATGTACTGGCGCTCGATCACCGCCACACGCTGGCCCCGGCTGGCGAACTCCCAAGCTGCCAGCTTGGATCCCTCGCCAGAGCCAAGAATGACTAGGTCGAATTGCTCGGTATTGCTCTCTTCGCTGGTTCCCATTCTGCTTTCCTCACGCATGTGCACTCGAGCAGCAAGTGCCGATGTCGCCGGTTTCCGATTCAACGCGAAAGCTCGTGTAGAGCCGCTCGCATCGGAGCCTCGCAGATGCCGCTTCGCTCCAAAGCAACTCACTCCGCTCGACCTCGAGAGCCTTGCACTCCATGCCTATGCGGATGAGTAATGGAACCCCTCGGGGTGAAAGTCAGACGCGCGACTCCTAGCGCTGTCATTGCAGCTGGTTGCATCTGCAAAGACGTGCATGTCCCGTGACACGTCCATTCGGTCGCAAGAACACGGACGGCCTTGATCGCCGTCCGTCGCTGATGTCCGAATCTGTTCGTGCCCTTCTGGAGGATGTTTGGATTGTTCTAGGCCACTACTTTGTCGTAGAACGAGTGAATATGCTCAGCGATGTAAGCCAGGCAGTCTTCCGTAGCGAAGTGACCGGCAGCTAACCGGTGCATTTCAGCCTTTGGTAGATCTTGCAAGTACGCCTCGCCGCCCTCGGGTGTGAAGAAGATATCTCCCTGCCCCCAGAAGATGATGGTCTTTGGCTGCTGCTTCTTCAAGAACTGCTGCCACTTGGGATACAAGGTGACATTGTTGCGATAGTCGTAAAAGAGATCAAGCTGGAGTTGACGCCCATGAGTCCGCTGCAACGTGTGGAAATAGTCCATGTTCCATGTGTCAGGACTGATGAGAGCGGGATTTGTGGAGCCCCCAAGATAGGTCGCTTTCACTGTGTCCAATGCAAGTAAACTCGCTGCCCCTTGCTCGGTCTCCTCATTACGGTCGACCCAGAGCGCATTCCGTAGACCGCCCCATGCAGCACTGAAGCCGATCTCGTAGGCGTTCGTGTTCTGGATTATCAACCACTCCAATGCGTTAGGATTCTTCGTCATGATCCGAAAGCCGACTGGGCCGCCATAGTCCTGGATGTAAAGGCCATACTGCTGAAAGCCTTTTGCCTTCAGAAAGGCCTCAGTAATTTCGGCCAGCTTGTCGAACGTGTAAGGAAAGACGGCTGGGTCGGGAGTGTCACTGTTTCCGAAGCCAGGGTAATCGGGCGCTATGACGTGAAAGCGAGAAGCGAGCGCCGGTATGAGCTCACGGAACTGGTGCGACGATGCCGGCCAGCCGTGCAGCAGAACGATCTTAGGACTGGAAGGATCGCCTGCTTCCCTGTAAGCGATGTTCAGACCGTCCACGGAGATCGAACCAAAGGTGACTGTGCTGGCGAGAAGAGCTGGAGTGTGAATAGCGCTCATAGAACCTCTTAACGTGCAGGGTGGCCGGACGTGTCGTCCGGCTTGTGTAGGGTTTCCCAGGTGATTGACTTCACTATGGCTGAAGTGGCGACGACGTTCGTCCTGCGTTGGGGTGGACGGTTAGAACACTCGGATGAGGCTCCAGTTCTCAATGCACTTGGAAGGCCCGCACCGACGCGCTGCTGGCGCCGGGGAACAATTCCACCAACTGCACAGCAGACCAGGCGTCTTTGTAGGTTGCATCAAGTCACTTTCGGCTGCCTTTAGCGAACTGCTGAGCCAATACCCTGCCGCGAATCATTGGACCACTCGTCAACCTGCGCACCTGAGGCGCCCAATCAGGATACGGATCGCGATACATCGATAAAAGTGAAAACTATAAATTGGAATGGTTACCTAGGCTCAACTGTCGCCTCTGCTGGAAACTTCCGAGCACTAGAGCCGGCCGAAGGCGCCTTGCCACATCATCATCTCCGCTTGCTCTCGGCGGCGCTTCGGGATAGTGGGCGAGGCGTTCATATCGTTCGTCTTTCTGGGGAGCAGTGACAATTCCTGAGTTGATCGCAGCCCGTCGCCCCGAGGATAAGTTGGGCACCCGAGAAGCCAAAAGAGGCGACGCCCTATGGGTCCTCGATGCATGGATGTTCGAAGTGACTGCAGAATCTCCTCCGGCGCATAGGAAGCTTCGAGTCTCTGGAGCAGATAAAGACAGATGCGTAACGCTCGACCGATATGTCCCCTTCACGAAATCCATGAGAGATGCATGCGCAGCTCTGCACAGGCGATCCTCGGTTCTTTGATCCCCTTTTAGAACGCATATACATAAGCACAACTTTAGGATTCTGCGAGAATTATGAACTTTTATTCCCGCCTCCCGTGGTTTAGCCTCGGCCCTGATATCAAGCACGCTGCATTGCGGGACTGTTGGGGGCAGGTCTGATGACCGGTGCCAGGAACGGCGGGAGTTCAGAGGGAGAAGCAATGACTTCACCAATAGATACGGTCCGCGAATTCTACGCGGCGATAGCAGCTGGCGACGTTGAAAAGATGACCGGACTGATGACAACAGACATCGAGTGGATCTCTGTCTTTGACTTCGACGTCCAGAGCAGGGGTCCTGACGAGGTGATGAGAAGGTCTTTGCTCCACTCATGCAAGAGGGGGAAAGCTTCTCGCCAGCTCCTTCGGAGTTTTATGCAGAGGGGTCGACCGTGGTGTCGTTGGGTCATTTCACATGTGTATACCGTGCCACCGGCAGACGTGCCGACTTGCCTTACGCGCATGTATGAAACGTCCAGAACGGGAAATCGAACGGCATCGCCAATACATTGATACGTTGGCGCTGGAAGAGATCAGACGCTCAAGCGCGTATGGCTCAGCCTCCCGACACAAGTAGCTTTCCTGATGAGATGTCTGCACCGCGGCATTGCTGGAAGAGAGGAAGGTCAGTGAATCGCATCCCACAATGCATGACGGCCGCGGCGCTCCTCACCAGCACTGCGCAGGGCCTCTCGCTGCCTTCGACCAACGCAACGACCTCGTTCCACAAAACGGTCGTGGATGGTGTTCAGGTCTTCTACAGGGAGGCCGGTCCGGTTGATGCCGCAACCATCCTGCTACTACACGGCTTTCCATCGTCATCACGCGAGTTCGATACGCTCATTCCCCTGCTTGCGGTCCACTATCATGTGATCGCCCCGGACTACCCTGGCTTCGGGCTGAGTGACTCACCCCCAGCCAGCGCCTACGTATATACGTTTGATCACCTGGCCCACACGATGAACGCCCTTCTGGACAAGCTCAGGATTTCGCGGTGCACGATGTATCTTCACGATTACGGAGCGCCCATCGGGTTCCGCATGATCATGGCGCGACCGGCGCGCTTGCAGAGGCTGATCGTGCAGAACGGCAACATTTATCGAGCCGGCCTTGGCGCCAAATGGGCAAAGATCGCGGAGTACTGGGCCGACCCGAAGGCTCATCCTGAGGTGCTGGATGCTTTCCTTTCCTACGAGGCCACCCGAGAGCGGCATGTCGCCGGTACAGCGCACCTGGAGCGTTATAACCCCGACACATGGAACGACGAGTACGCCAGTTTGTCGCGTCCCGGGCAGCGTGATGTCCAGGGAGTTCTACTCTACGACTACTGGACCAATTTAGCTTCTTACCCCAAATGGCAGAGTTGGCTTCGTGAGCATCAGCCGCCCACCCTGGTCGTCTGGGGCGAGAACGATCCGTCGTTTATAGCCGCCGGCGCGGAAGCCTTCCGGCAGGATTTGCCGGGCGCAAGCATCCATCGTTTACAAGCAGGCCACTTCGCTCTTGACGAGCAAACAGACCATATTGCTCAGACGATTCTTCAGTTCATGGCCGAACACCCACAGGAGTGCATCAGTCCCAGCCAAATGCCGTCACGGCCTGTGCGGCCTGCCGCTGGGCACATCCACCTATCTGGAACTCACTCGCACCTACCGTTGGAGTGAAGACAAAACATGACTGAGCCCGTTGAGACCGTGCGCAGTTTCTATCAGAAACTCAAGGCCGGGGATGCTCCCGGCGCCCTCGCATTGATGGCCCCAGACATCGAATGGATCACGATGTGGCACTACAAGGTGAATGGGCGCGGGCCGGAACGCGTAGCCGAAGGCCTGTTCAAGCCGTTAATGGCGGAATGGACCCGCTTTGCACTCGAGCCCACTGAGTTCATCGCCGACGGCGACACCGTCATTTCACTCGGTAATTTCACTGGCGTGCATGGGACGACGGGCAAGCGCGCAGACGCTCGCTATGCGCACGTCTGGACGGTTAAGGATGGCCTTGTAACACGCTTTCGCCAGTACATAGATACTTTGGCGATCGCCGAGGCACGACAGACATGAACCGGCCGCCCTTACCACCGTTCGACGAGCATACAGCGCCGCAAAAGGTGCGTGCGGCAGAAGATGCGTGGAACTCTCGAGATCCGGCGGCAGTTGTGCTCGCCTATACCCCGGACTGCCGCTGGAGAAACCGGACAAAGCTTCCCGTACGGCCGTGCAGAGATCGAAGCTTTTCTGATTCGCAAATGGCGGCGTGAACTTGACTACCGACTCATCAAGGAGCTCTGGGGCTCCGCAGAAACCGTATGGCTGTGCGCTTTGCTTATGAGTACCACGACGACGGCGGGCAGTGGTTCAGGGCTTACGGGATTGAGAATTGGCAATTCGATGCAGCAGGCCTGATGGAAGTGCGATGTGCCAGCATCAATGAACATCCGATCGCTGAAACGGAACGCAAGTTCCACTGGATGCTCGGCCGACGGCCCGAAGATCACCCTGGGCTGACCGATCTCGGCCTCTGACGTTTTCTGCGCTCACTCGGATCATGACCGGGAGGAGTGACGTGAGTCGTTTGCTCTACATACAGTCGTCGCCGCGGAGCACGCACTCGAAATCAAACCAGATTGCCCAAGCGTATTTATCTGCATCGCGAGAGAACAATCCAGATCTGAACGTTGATGTGCTCTCAGTTTGGAACACTGATCTACCCGTATTCGACGGCGATAAGGTTGGAGCAAAGATTGCCGTCATGCAGGGCAAGCAACCTACTGCGGCAGAGAAGACAGCTTGGGATCAGATTGTTGAGATTGCCAATCGTTTCATCGCGGCAGATCGGTACCTATTGGCCGTTCCCATGTGGAACGGCGGTATTCCTTATCCGCTCAAGCACTACATCGACGTGATCCATCAACCCGGCCTGCTTTGGGGCTTGCAGCCAAATTCGGGCTACTTCGGTTTGCTCAAGAACAAGCATGCGACGCTGGTCCTTACCGCAGGTGCTTACTCGCCTTCATCGCCTTCATCCGCTTTCGGTTTGGATCATCACTCTACCTATCTGCGGGCCTGGCTCAACCAAGCGGGTGTGACTGAAATTGACGAAGTGCGCTTCGAGCCGACGCTGCTTACCGCCGATCCAGCAGGCGACCTCGAGCGAGCGAAAGGTGAGGCCGTAGCTCTCGCAGCTGTTCACGGACGGTTCTAACGTAACCGGCAGTGATCATCCGATATCCGACGCGCAGGCTGACTTGAGCAAGTCCGGAGAGGGCCTGAGCGTCTCCAGTGCTTTGCGAGAGCGAAAGGCAAGAGAGCGGCCCCGGACGAGTCCGGGGCCGTTTGCCGCCTCGGTCATGCTGCCTTCTCTTTCGTAGGCCCCTCTTGCCCGTCCCGTTCCTGCCAACGGACTTCGGCTTGGCTGGTTCCTTTGCTCTTGAGTTGCAAGCCTTCGGAGCCGGCGGCTCGAAGACAGCGGCCGCTTGCGCCAGTAAATCCGGATCGTTCTCGCGCGGCGTGTCGGTATGCCCGGTGAAGACAAGGCGCAGTGCGAACTGCGTCAGCTTCCTCGTTCGGCAAGTCGGCGAGAGTAGAAACCAGAACCTCTTCTGCGGGTCTGCTGGTGGTTTCGTCCTCTGCGGCATAGAACGCCGAAGCCTCCTCAGCGAAGTCGTATGGGTCGAGGTTGATCAGAGCGGCGAGAAAGACGCGCAACTGCGGACCGGTAACGTCGCTGGGGCCTGTGCGAGGATGCGCTCGAAGGTGTCCTGCCGTACCTTGCGACCTTCTGCGCGGCGGGCTTGTTCGGCCTCGTACTCCAGCTACTGGCGTTCCCACTCGGCTCTGCGCTCCTGTTCGGGCCGCTGCTGTTCAGCTTCGCACTTGGCCATGCGTTGCGCGTGTTCTGCCTCCCGCTGCGCTGCTTCTTCTTCGGTCTCCTGCTCTGGTGCGGGCGCCATCACAGGCTGCGGTTGTTCATCTTCCTGCGCAATCCCGGCAGCCCCGCGGTGATCGTGGACGGGCAGTCGGGCTCGATGCATACAGTTGACGATTTCCGGCATGTTTGCCGAACACGATGATGGCGGGTCTGCTGTGAATGCACGGCGGCTCGGCATCCGGGTTGTCGGGCGTGTCGAGTTCCCAATACCGGTGTTTCTGCAACGCACCGGGACGCTGCTCCTTCGGTGCTCGCCACGCCGTCTCGATCATGACAATCTCGGGTCGGCGGCAATTTCGCGGCGATGCGGGCTGATACCTTGGCATGGAAACAGGGGGCGTCGAGGCATTATGTGGAATCAGGGCAACTGGCAAGTATTTCCGCCGGCTCGCCACCGCCAAGCTCATCGCCTGAAGCGTGGCAACTTCTTCGCCATACCAAGAAGAGTCAGTTGATAAGCTTTATACATGCAAACGAACAATGCCCGCTCCGTTGTCTTCCGGATTGTCGCGGTCATTTGTTCATTTTGGCTGGTGCGTATCTTGCAGTCGTAGTAGCACTCGGAGCGCTGAGTTTTTGGTACGTCCTTTGCTTTTGTGCTCTGCCGATGGGGGGCGTTCTCTGGGCCTGGCGACCCCGAATCGCAGCTGCCCTAAGCCTTGGCCCACTGATCGCCGTTGCCGCGTTACTTCCGTATCTGTCCGGGGTATGGCTCGCCTCTGGAATCACTGGCTTAGCGACTGCTCTGCTGTGCGTGATCATTACCGCAAAAAACGATCAGAGCGTACGTGTTGCCCTAGCGATTTCTCTGAGCTTTTCTGTGTGCATCCTTTCTTATCGACCGGCTCTTCACGAGTAAGGTATTGATCAGGTCGTACCAAGTGAATATCGCTTTGGACGGAAATGCTCCCTGGGGCACCGTAGACCCCGAATGGTCTGGTGATGTGAAGCCAATCGTTCTCTATTGTCGAGCGGGAGAGTCCTACTGCTACGTGGCGTTTAATTCCAATGAACTTCGCCACCAGCTAGCAAATAAAGACGGCAGAGCTGTCCAGATTTACCTTGGGCAGATGACGACGGAGAATCCCCAGCGCAATGTGATCGGCATTCGCGTGATGTACGAAGGCGGTGTCGGCCGTCCATCGCGCTCCGGCAATCGGCCGTGTCGTAAGGCTTGGCGGAAGGGCGGCTTTGTCGTCGATGAGTGCTAGTCCGCATCCGCTTTGAACCATCATTTGCATGTCCGCGGGCGTCGCTGCTAAGCAGCTCGCCTCAGGGCGAATCCCGATCTCAAGCAGCATTTCCATCAGCCGATGGTATGCAGCTGGATGATTCTCCGGATCCCGGAACACTTTCCGTCTGCCCGCCAGATCTGATGGCTGCACCTCGCGTGCAGCTGCCAGCAGATCGTTCGACTTCATGCAGACCACCAGTGGATCGGACGCGAGGTGCGAAACCACCCATTTCGGCCCCATGGCAGGTAAGTGCAGAATGGCTGCATCGAGCGAGTTCTCTTCCATCCTGGTCATGAGTCGGATCGATGACCACCGGTCATCTGCATCGGACTGTCCGGGAAGAGTCGAGCTACGAGTGACGTAAGGTTTCAACGGCACTCGGGTTGATAAAGGTCGATAAACCTATCCGAAGGACGGGCACCTCGCCCCTGTTCATCGCCCGTGCTACGTTCACCACCTCGTTCCGCAGGTCCAGTGCTTCCTGGGCGTAGGCGTACAGAATCTGACCTGCGGGCGTCAGACTGGTCCCTTCCCGACGGCGCACAAATGTCTGGACTCCAAGCCCTTCTTCGAGCGCGATAATCTGCTGACTCAGTGTCGGTTGAGCTAGAAAAACGCGCTCGGAAGCGCGTGTGAAGTTGGCCGTCTCCGCGATAGCCACGATGAACTTGAGCAGCCTAAATTCAAGAAGGTCAGACACGATTTGAGCCCCCAACGGGCGAGCTGATCCGCTCAGCCGCTCCCTGCACCGGCCATGTGGAAATCCGGTACAGACACGAGAGTCCCTTGCACAATCAAGACTGTCAATCGGGCACCCCTCGGTACCCGTCTGCTGACGCAACGCAAGGTCAGCCGTTGGAAACAGCAATGGTGTTATCGGTTCAAAGTCTTGGACAAGTACGCGAGAGCAAGGAGGCTTGTGGGAGAGTCAGAGCGAAAGAGTGATCAGCTTTGGAGAAGCACATGAGAGCTCAGCGAGCCTCAAGGGTGATGAGCGGCCCTTCCGTTGATCATGCTGGTGCGCGGTGTGAGTGACGGCTTGTGTCTGTGCACGGTCGGAGGGAGGCTATATGCCGGAGTTCAAGGACAACAGCGGAAAAAGCCATCGGCACGAATCAAGATTGCCCCAGAAGCCAAGCTCCTCGTGAGCCGAGAGGAGGCAGCGCAATTGCTTTCAATCAGCCAGCGTGGTCTCGACTACCTCATCGCAAACAAGCGGCTCGCTACCAGAAGAATCGGCGGACAGGTGTTGGTGCCGGTCGCGGCGCTTCGAAGTACGTGAATGGAGACCATCCCGAGCACATCGTCGCTTGAGGGCTCTTGGTCCTAGATGATGTGTCTGCGGCAGTGGCTGTTCTGGTGGATGTTCGCTTTCCACTTCGCTGCATCTCACTGCGACTGCCTGCAAACACGACCAAACGAGAAGCAGCGAGCGTCAGCAGGCGTCCGAAACGATTGCAAGCATGCATCTCAAAAACCGGGTCAACGTAGGTAGCTACTGCGCGATCCATTCGCTTGACCGCCGCCAGCTTGTCTCGATCTCCGGAACGCTGAGCAGTCCGTGCCCGTCCCGGCAGACGAGGTGAGTGCCATTGCTGTCCAGGAAATTCCAGGAGGGCCGTCCTACGCGCATTGGTGCGGAGAGCGATCGCAGACAGCGACGACAGCGCGTGTCTTGATCGTCGAAGCTCCAGCGCAACCCGAGTAAGGCGAAGATGGTACAGACCTGCGGCTGCAGGATCTCTGCTGTGAAGGGATGCGCGGCATACAGGAAGTGCGTGAGATCGAGACTGAGCAGGTACGCGAGGATCTGGAGCAGTACGAGCTTTCCGCTGAAGAAGAGATGTGCTCGCCAGCGGAGCCTCTGGGCATGTGGCGCCGCGTGTTCGGTCACCCGTGCGGCTATCGCGAACCCGACAATGGTGGTGAGCGTCGCCTCGACCAGAAAGCGGGACGACTGCACGACAAGGAATCTGAGCATCGCGTGCAGATCGCTGAAATAAGGGAGCAAGGGGACAAGTGCCGCGAAAGACAGGGCAGTCAGGGCCAGGAGGCAGAGCACTGCTGTGCCAGCAGAGGCTCGACGCCAACTCTCGTGGCGAAGCCAGACAGCATCGCGTATCAAGCCCGGATACAAATCGACGGCAGAATGCGCAGCGCCGGACCTGGGATGATGGCGGTGCCAGAGCTCAGCCTGCCAGCAACGGAGCCAGTCTGGCTGCTCACTCGCGGGCACGAGGGGAAGAACTGAATGCAGGAGAAAGCGATCCACGCGCGGCAGCGCCGAGGGCAAAGAACTGGTCATGCCTTCTTCTCCATCACGAGACGGGCGAGCAGGGGGTACCGTTCTGCGGCTCTTACAGCGAGCGCCTTACCGGAACTAGTGATGCGGTAATACCGACGAGCAGGCCGCGCTGCCTGTGTCGCCTCATCTTCGGGCTCCCAGTCGGATTGCGCCAGTCCGTCACGTTCCAGGCGGCGCAACGCGGGGTAGACGGTGCCACTGGGCAGACCGGTGACCTCCATGACCTCGAAGCCAAAACGGTAGCCGAGATTGAGGGCTCTTAGGATCAGCGCGGCTGTGTGCGAGAGACGAGGATTGGGATTCGACATCTGGCTATATAGTATGCTACCAGAGAGTAGAAGACTACATAGCCATGCTCGAACTTCGGAACGTCTCTAAGAGCTACCGCAGCATCCCCGCCGTCGACAATGTCAGCTTCCTGCTCAAGCCTGGCGAGGTACTGGGCTATCTGGGGCCGAACGGCGCGGGCAAGTCCACGACGGTCAAGATGGTCATCGGTATGATCCGACCCACCCGAGGCAAGGTTCTCTTCGAGGGTCATGACATCCATCAAGATCTTCCGAAGTATCGCTCCGCCCTGGGGTATGTGCCGGAAGAGGCTCAGGTGTACACGCATCTCTCCGGCCTGGAATACCTGCAACTTGTGGGCCGATTGCGCGGCATGCAGGAGAAGCGGCTTGGGGAGAAAGCCCGCACTCTGCTGCAGCTACTGTCGCTGGAACCAGCCCAGCATTCGCTGCTCTCCGAATATTCCAAAGGGATGAAGCAGCGTGTCCTGATCGCCTCCGCGCTGCTGCACGATCCGCAGATCCTGGTCTTCGACGAGCCATTGTCTGGTCTCGATGCGACCTCAGCGCGCCTGTTCAAAGATCTCGTCGCCCTGTTGGCGCGGGAGGGCAAGGCAGTCCTTTACATCTCTCACGTGCTCGAAGTGGTGGAGCGAGTCTGCGAACGAGTGATCGTCCTGTCGAAGGGGCATGTTGTCGCTGACGCGAGCCCGCAGGACCTGGTCCGCGTCATGGCCCTGCCGGATCTCGAGAGCGTCTTCGCGCAGCTTGTGCAACAGACAGACACGAGCCACGTCGCACAACAGATCGTGGACGCCATGCGAAGGTGATATGCGGGCATCCTTGCGAATCAGCAGAATTCTCCTATCGCACTTCTTTCGGAGATTCTTCGACAATGACACCTTGCACATCGATGGAGACACGACCACTACGATTGCTCGAGCGCTCGCGGTAGTGATCGCTCCGGGTCTGCTCGTGGCGTTCTTCCTGCAGACCCTGTATTCGGTGTCTCCGGGGCGGAGTCTTCTGGGACGAATGGAGGACCAGTACTTCTTCGTGCTGGAATCGTTCGTCGTCATGGCAGCGGTCGTGATCTTCCAATGGGAGATGCTGTTTCCGGATAGGATCGACCTCCTGGTGCTCACACCTCTCCCGCTGCAGCGGGGACAACTGCTCGCGTCCAAAGCCTCTGCACTTATTTGCTTCCTGTCGCTGTTTCTGTTTGCGACAAACGCCTTCGGTGCGCTCATCTACTCCGCCATCTGCCGTGCTCCGCTACCTCGGCAACTGCTTGCACACTCAATCGCGGTCGCGATGGCCGGGGTGTTCTCTTCCTGTGCTGTCCTTGCCATCGTTGGTGTCCTCCGTCTGTTGCTTTCAGACAGACTCTTCCGTCTCGCGACGCCAGCTCTTCAAGCGCTACTCACAACCGGTTTAGCTCTGCTTGTCATCCAGTACGCCCGCTACGGAGAGTCCATTGATGTGCTGCTCACCTCCGGGTCAAGCATGGCTGCGTGGGTGCCTACGCTGTGGTTCCTCGCCGTCTACGACCGGGTTCTCTACGGGAATTCAGTCCTGGCATCCGTCCCATCCTTGAGCGCCATCGCATGCCTTGCAACGGCCGCAAGCCTTATTCTCGTCATCCTTCTGTACCCGATGGCGTGGACGCGTATGCACAAGATGTCAGTCGAAGGAGTCACGAGCCGGCCAAGGCAGTCCTCTCCTCTTCCACAACGTCTCATTCATCTCACGATCAGGCGACCAGCAGAGAGAGCGATGTTCCACTTCATCGGACAGACGATCCGCAGGAGCGCTCGGTACCAGATTTACCTGGCGATGTACGGAGGCGCTGGCTTATCCCTCGCGACTGCCTGCGCCTTTGTCCTCAAGACATCTCGCACGAGCGTTGCCCCAGTGGTGTCTACCTTCGGCAAGCATGCGGTCGTGCCACTGCTGATCTTCTGGGCGACTGCTGGTATCTGCACGGCCTTCTCGTTTCCGACGACTCTGCCGGCCAGATGGGTGTTCAGAGTCTCTGGCGCCGACTCACGCGACCTGGTGAACGCGGGCTGGACATGGGCACTGGCCATCTCGTCACTCGTCTGGAGCTTGTATCTGTTCACGTTGGCAGGCGTTGGCTGGACGAAGCCTGCTCTCACTGTTCAGATTGTGTCTGGTGTGTGCCTAGGCATTCTTTCAAACGACGCGTTCTTCCTGTCGAGACGAGTTCCGCTGATCGAGCCGCGACTGCCCGGCCGCTCCAACTTCGTGCCGCTTCTGACGCTCTATGTCGGTATCCTGACGCCGGCCGTGTTCTTCGTCGTCTGGTGGCAAATGCGAATGGAACACAATCTATGGCTGCTGCTGCCGCTTCTCGCTGGAACCATCACTCTGCATGCCGCGTTCCGCCTGACCCGCAGAGCACCAATGGAGCAGGAAGAAGAGATGGAAGGCTATGAAGGTGAGTTCCAGTTGCTGAACCTGAGTTAGCTGTTGAGTGGCGGCACGCCGTGGTGCCTTCGCCCCGCTGAAGCCTTGGTCGGATTTCAAAATAGCGTAGAGAAAGCAAAGCGGGCTAGATCACTCGGCGCGCAAAGCCATGGCTGGATCGCGACGGATTGTTGTCAGTTGCGATTGGGGCCGTCGCGGGCATTGTCGTGGCGTTCGGATCAGGGCGAGTGGTGAGGAGTCTGCTCTTCGAGGTTAGCCCGTATGATCGGCTGCCGAGTGCGGGCGCCGTCGGTCTGCTGCTTGCGATAGGTGCGATCGCGTGTCTGCTGCCAGCCCACCGAGCGGCAGCAGTAGAACCGATGCGTGCGCTGCGAACGGAATAACATCGCGAGGCGAAGCTGATGGACACGCGACGCCACCCGCCAAGAGAAGGTTCTCCTCCGAATCCTTCCAGAAGGAAGCCAGGCGCCTATAGCATGAGCGTTAAAGAAGTGCGGCATCATACGAAGACGGCGCCCGCAATAACGACACGCGATCGAACGGACTGGCTCGCAACGCTGATGTAAACGAATTCGGATTTCGACGCATATTGGGGTTAGGGCGCAAATCCGCCCGATGCAGGTCGTAGAGGTTCGACTACGTTCCGGCACCACACAATAGTTCTCGGCGGGCGCGCCGAATCCACAAACTCCTTGAGCGCGTAGGCGGACATCTGCGCTGACCAGTTCTCGATCTTCCTGCATCCAGACATCTGGAGGGATGAAATCATCCGCACTGCACCAGAGCCTTGGTAAACCCTTCTACAGAACCGCTTGTCTGAAGGAGACAGCCGGAGCGTTTGAAAGGCAGTTGGATTCTGAATTGACCATGCAGACACCAGAAATCAAAACCGCGGGGCGATCCCGATTCAGTCTGTTTGTGTTTACAGTCGGATGCCTCATCTTCCTGTTCGTGCCTCTGCGCCATTTTCACGAGACGCTGTTGCGGGGTGTCGATTTCAAAACCGTCTACAGCAGTTCGAAGTGCCTGTTGGACCGGTGTGATCCTTACGACTCCCCTGCCCTGGTGAACGAATACGGCCGCGGCCAGGGTGATCGCTCTGCCGGAGCCGACCTGAGCGCGTTCGCCCGGTACCAGGCTCTCTATCCCCCCTCAACACTCTTCTGGATGCTGCCCTTCGCATCGCTACCCTTCCAGGTATCGCTGCTGCTGTGGATGCTCCTGAATGGTGCGGCCTTCGTGACAGCAGCGTCGCTGGTTGCACATCTGTGCCTGGAGAACGGCAACGCGCTCTCGCTCGTACTGCTTGGCCTGTTTGTCGCGACAAGCACACTGCTGCTCAGCACGGCCCAGCCCTCCGCGCTGGCAATCAGCCTATGCACGATTGGCGTGTGGTGCCTGCTCAAGGACCGGCGACCCCTCCTGGGTGTGGTCTGCTTCGCGCTCAGCCTCGCATTGAAGCCTCAACTCGGCGGTCTTGTCTCTCTCTACTTTCTGTTCGCCGGCGGCGTCGCTCGTCGCCGCGCTCTCCAGATTCTCGGCACGGCTGCCCTGCTCTGCGTGCCCGGTGTCCTCTGGATCTCCGTGATACCTGCAGCCGCCCATTGGCCGCAACACCTCGCGGCCAATATCGCGGGCAGTTCCGTTCCCGGCGCGATCAACGATCCCGGACCGACTAGCTATAACTCGCTACTCGTGACGGATCTGCAATCCGTCATCGCCGTGTTTGACAGCAATCGTGTGCAATACAACCTGATCGCGTGGGCGCTGGTAGGGAGTCTGCTGCTGGTGTGGGCGTTTGTTGCCGTGCGTGCTCAGCCCTCCCGAAAGAAAGATTTGCTCGGGGTCGCCACCATTGCTTGCCTGTCTCTCCTGCCGGTCTACCACCGACATTACGACGTCAGGCTGCTGCTGCTAACGTTCCCCGCGTGCGCGCTTCTCCTGCTCGAGGGTGGCGCTGCAGGGTGGGTTGCGGCGGCGGTGTCTCTGATGCTCATTGGCTGCTCGCACCCGAGCTTCATTCGCGACCATCTCCACCTTCACCAGGAAACCCTGGGGCACTGGTCGACGGTGTTCCTGCTTCGCACATCACCGCTGGTCGTCTCGGTTTGCGCACTTTTCTATCTGGCAATGTTTGTCAGGACGATGCGCGCACCGGCATCGGCTGACATCCACAACACTCCTTAGCGCTGGCAGTCCGTCAGCGGGCCGAAGCTTCAAGCTCGCGCGGAAAAGAGCCCGCATCGAGCGGCTCACCTGTTTCAGAGACTGTCTCAAACGACAGTGAGTCGTGCCGGATCTCAACGAGAATGAAATCACGCTGCGTGTCGACTGCAGCATCCTCATCGGGCGAGGGCCTCAGGTCGTGCTTTTCAAGCTTCCCTGAGTTGCCGCAGATGAAGAAGTGAATGCCCTGCTGCGGCTTCAGGCGCTCGTACATGTGCTCGTGGCCGGAGAAGACGACATTGACCTTGTACTGGACGAACAGCGGCATCAGGTGCGATCGCAGGTCCAGGTCCGGGCCATGCATCTTGCCGCTGTTGAACAGCGGGTGATGGAAGAAGCAGACCTTCCATCGCGCCTTGGAGTCATGCAGCTGCTGCTCCAGCCACGTCAGTTGCGCTGGGTCCATGTAGTTGCTGTCCAGCGCGAAGAACTGCACGTCATCCTGGATGAAGGTGTAGTAGCGGCTGTCGCCCATGTGGAAGGGCTGGTAGACGCGCTCGACGGTTGGGTTGTCGTGATTGCCCAGCGTGGCGTAGAAAGCCACCCCCGCGTTGAGCAGCGTCGCGTAGGGCTTCTCAAACTTGACCGCGAAATCCTTCTGCTTGTCGCCACCGTAGATGTTGTCGCCGAGCATGAGCACGAATCTGTAACCCACCCGTGCACGATAACGCTCCATCTGAGCGGCGACCTTGTATTCGGGTGGCTCTCCCGTCCCGGTGTCGCCAATGACGGCAAAGCGCACCGACCCCGGCTCGAGCGGCAGGCGAACCTGCGGCGGAGCGTCGCCGGAGCCAGCGGCAGCGCTGCCCAAGGCCAATGCAAGCAGCAGGAGGAGGCCACGACGCCGACATACGCTCAACGCGGACTCCCGCTGCCGGAGCTCAACGCACCCGGGAGATAGTCGATCACAGTATCGGCATCCTCATCGCGCAGCACCAGGCTGCTGCCGACAATCCGATACTCCATACCTCGAGGCAGTCGCGGGAGGTTCAGCAGGAGGCTCGGTGGCGTGGACTGCAGGGGCACATTGTCGGGATACTTCGCATCGATGGTGAGCGCGATGTCCGCAACAGGTTCTGCGTGCCGCAGGCTGGTGCGGATGCGCTTGCCCTGCGGCCCGTCGAGTGTGGTGGCCATCAACTGTGTAAACATGGCGGCGACATCAGGCGTGAATATCTGGCCCTGCTTGGCGCCAGTGCGCGCACTGCGTATGCCATTCGCGAGTTGCAGCCTCTGCTCGTGAATCTGGTGAACAGAGCGGCTCGGCTGGATGCGATCACGCAGATCGTGAGTCACGCTCAGGTAGTGCGTCACGTTCTCCTCGAAGTGTTGCAGCGGCGACGACTGGCCAGCGACAGCAAGCCATGCGAACAGCGCGACTGCCAATCCGCTAAGGCTTCGCAACCCGCTCTTCTTCCTGCGGCGCGACGAGTTGCTCAAGCGACTCCTGGATGACTTCTTTGACGGCCTTTTTCACGATCGACTTGGCTTCGTTCTGCACGAGTTCGGGATCGATCTTTTCCGGGTTCGCCTTCGCCAACTTGCTTACCACTTTATCGAGCGCAGGTTCGACCGCCTTCACAATCTTCTTTTTGGTTTTCGCGGGAAGCTCGACTGCAAGCGCTGCCGTGGGAAACTCTGCCTCAGCCACCTTCCAATCCTCTTCAAAGATGCGAATCATCTCCGACACCACGCTTCGGTCGCGCGCGATGATGCCTACTTCGCGGCGGGCATCCAGTTCCAATTGACGCAGGCTTTGGCTGCCAACGAAGGCCTGCTGTCCATCGCGCAAGATCGTGCGTGTGTGCAGGCGCATGCGTTCGAACTTGCGCACTTCAAGTCCCTTTGAACGTCGCGCTACACCTCCCAGGATGCGGACACGCACGCCATCCGCCTGACGCTGCTGCAAGAGACGAAGCATCTGCCGGTCCGAAACCTTCAGGTCGTAGATCAGCAGTTCGCTTTTCGCTCCGGCGATGAAGGCCGCCAGTACGTCGCGTGCATTCACCGGGCTGACGACCAGGTCCTCCAGTTCGCTCTTGTAGTTCTGCCGCTTGGTGTCTGCCTCGAAGAGGCGAATTGCTTCCTTCACCAGCGCGCGATTGCGCGTGATGATGCCGAAGCTGCGGCTACGCTCGATATCCAGGTGCGTCCAGTTGAAGCCCAGCAGGTACAAATCCTTGTGATCCACAATCATCATCTTGCCGTGATAGCGGACCAGGTCGTCCGCAGTGCGGGCCACCGTGATGCCACGTTCAAGAAAGCGCATCTCGAGCTCGCGCAGGTGATCTTCCCCACCACGATTCGTGAAGGCGATGAGCGCGTGCACGAACACGCCACGTTCCACCGCCTCGGCCAGCGCCTTCTCCACCTCTTTGCGGTCGAAGCGAAAGATGGCGATCTCGATCGACTTTTTCGCCTTCTGGATCCCCTTGAGGATGGGCCCAACGCCTGCACCGGGCTGGACGAGCAGTTTCATGCATTCACTCGATAATGGGTTGAGACTGGCCTGAACAACGGGAATGAGATGCTGCCTTGAGTTTTTCAGGTGCTTGCTTTCGGGAACTTACATCTAACGCGTTCATGTTCAAGCTGCCGTTCATGGCATTGTTTTCCGTTCTCCCCCTATTTGCACAACAGCAGCCGAAGAGCGTGCTGTGGCAAGCGCCCAGCTATGTTGCCACTCGCAACCTGACCTATGGGATAGGCGGTGAAGCCGATGCGCCGGCAGGCCGCGTGCAGTTCACGAAGGAAGATCGTCACGGCAACAGTCCGAAGTTCGACGCGCGCGACGAACAGGGACGCAAGTGGAAGGTGAAGCTTGGCACAGAGGCACGGAGCGAGACAGCGGCGACGCGCCTGCTCTGGTCCGTCGGCTACTTCACTGACGAGGACTATTACTTGCCGAGGCTCGATGTGGACGGGCTGCCCGAGCTCAAGCGCGGCAGGCAGTTTCAGCACGGCACCGAGGTTAGCGGAGCGCGTCTGGAGCTTGAGGCGAAGGGCGAGAAGCGCACTGATCACTGGCATTGGCGCAAAAATCCGTTCACTGGCACACGCGAGCTGAATGGGCTGCGAGTGATGATGTGTCTGGTGAACAACTGGGATCTGAAGGACGAGAACAACACCATCCGACCTGAGCCGAAGAAGGATACCGACGTGTATCTGGTGGGCGACCTGGGGGCGACCTTCGGCAAGCCGGGCCGGAGCTGGACCAGCGACATGTCGAAGGACAATCCGCAGGACTTCCAGCGCGCCAAGTTCATCACGAAAAAGACCGACAGCTATGTCGATTTCAACATCGCGCAGCATCCTCCGCTGCTGTACGCGTTGAATATCGTGAAGCCGTGGCGCTACTGGCAGTTCTATCGCCTGCGCTGGGTCGGCAAACACATTCCGCGGGAGGACGTGCGGTGGATCGCTTCCCTGCTGGGCCAGCTGTCTGATCAGCAAATGCACCAGGCATTCGAGTCTGCCGGCTATAACCCCGAGGAGACTGCCGCGCTGGTCGAGACGATCAAGACGCGCATCGCCCTGCTTCGGGACCTGTAAGTCAGGCGGTCGTCATCTCCGCCGGGAATTGTGATTCGCTGAGCGCCGCGTACACACCACCCAGTTGCATTAACTGATCGTGTGTACCGCGCTCAACGATGCCTCCATCCTGCACGACGAGAATCTGGTCCGCGCGGCGAACGGTTGCGAGGCGATGCGCGATCACGATGCAGGTCTTACCCTTGATCAGCCGCTCGATCGCCTCGAAGACCAGCTTCTCTGAAAGTGCATCGAGACCGGACGTCGGCTCGTCGAGGATGAGGATGGGCGAATTGCGAATGATCGCGCGCGCGATCGCCAACCGCTGCCGCTGACCACCGGAGAGTGTCATGCCGCGCTCGCCGATCTGCGTGTCATAGCCATCCGGCATCTGGTCGATAAACTCGCTGGCATTGGCCAGCTCCGCAGCGCGCACCACCTCGGCCCGCGTCGCATTTGGCTTTCCGTAGGCGATGTTCTCGGCAACTGTTGAGTGAAACAGGATGCAATCCTGGAGCACCCAGCTGATCTGGCCGCGCAGGGAAGCCTGCGTGAAGCGGCGAATGTCCGTGCCGTCGATCTTCACGACACCGTCTGTCGGATCGTAGAAGCGCGAGATCAGGTTGACGATTGTCGTTTTACCCGCGCCAGTCGGGCCGACGAGCGCAACCATGGTGCCCGGCTGGATCTCAAGCGAGACATCTTTCAGCACGGCCTGTTGATCTTCATACTGGAACGAGACCTGCTCGAGCTCGATGCGCCCCTGGAATGCTGGGGCCCGTCGCGCTCCGCGTAGATCCACAACTTCATTTCTCGCCTGCAGCACCTCGTTGATGCGCTCGTAGCCGACTGCCGCTTTCGAGTAGGAGTCTGTCATCTTCGAAAGGTCCTGCATCGGCTTGTACATCTTGCCGAGGTAGGCTAGGAACACGATCAGCGAACCGGTGGTGAGACTGCCCTGCAGCACCAGTCGCGCTCCGAACCAGAGCACCATGGCCGTGCCGATGGCCACGATCACCTGCACCATGGGCTGCAGCTTCGCCTTCAGTGCGCGTGCGCTGAGGGCGACCTCCACCGTCTCTTCGCTACGCGCCTCCAGCCGGCGCACTTCGTGCTCTTCGCGTGCAAAGGCCTTCACGATGCGCACGGAGGTGATCGCCTCTTCAAGCACGGAGACGACTTCACCTTCCTTCTTGCGTACAGCGCGCGAGGCCTTCTTGATGCTGCGCGTATAGCTGAAGACAATCAGGAACAGCACGGGCGCGACCGTGAGCGCGATCAGGGTGAAGCGCCAGTTCAGGTAAAGCATCACGGCGACCATGCCGCACAACGTGATGGCGTCGACGAGGCTGCTCAGCAGGCCGGAGGTGATGAAGGTCTGCACCGAATCGATGTCGTCGGTGATGCGGCTGATCAGATCGCCGGTCCGCACCTCGGTGTAAAAGGCAAGCGACATGCGCTGGATGTGCGCATAGAGCGTGCGGCGCAGGTCATGTGCGATCCACTGGCCGACACTGGTCGTCAGGTACTTCTCGCCATAGGTGCAGATCGCATCGAACACTGCGATGACGAGCACTGCGGCGCAGGCGATGTATAGGATCGACATCTTGCCCGAGCCCGCAACCAGGTGTGCGAGCGCGGGGGGCCAGATGGTGGCGTTCTTCGATCGAAGCACCTGGTCGAGGACGAGCTTGATCGGCCAGGGCTCAAGCAGGTTCGCGGCACCTTCGCCAATCACGGCGAGCAGGCCGAGCGAGAGCGCAGCCTTATGCGGCGCGAGAAGACGACGGAGCGTCAGCCGTTTTTGAGCGGCAGATTGCACGATCCTTGGATGCCGGCTTACGAGTAGCGGCGGACGGAATCGGCGCTATCTCGCAGGACCAAACGTCAGGCACAGCCCACTCGCCCGCGGCAGCGTAAGCCGGTACTCACCACCCTCCATTCGCCCCGGGTTTGCAATTGTCGTTATCTCGGCGCTGCGGCTGTCCAGGCCGGGCGCGCGCAGTGCCTGCACCTCGGCTGGCGCGCTCCCATTCGCAACCTTCAGGCGAAGATCTAGGTCGCGCGTGGCGTCCTTGTTGAGCAGCACGATGCGCGTCGCGCCACTGGGCAGCCGGCCGGCATAGCCGGTTGCGTCCACGCCGCCAGCCTGGAGCTGCGAGGTGAGCGTGTCCTGGTAGAGAGTGGCATCGCTGAGCAGGCCGGCAAACTTCAGTCCGTAGGCGACCGGCTCGAGCGTGTACTCCGAGCCAAAGGTCGCGATCGGTGTGTAGAAGGGGTGAGGATGCGTGGCGATCTCCGCTGGGGTCTTGCCCTCCTGCGCGAGCAGCGCATCACCGGGCAACGAGCCTCCGACAGAATTTGCGACGGACTTGCCCGTTCCCCCGTGCAGGTTCACGCCAGAGTAGTTGTTGCTCGCCAGCAGAAGCGCGTAGTCGGCGGCCCACAGCGCGGCGGCGAATACGTCGGACACGCCAGGCTTGCCCCCGCGATAGCAGGTGTTGCCCTCTGTCATCCGCACCCGCACGCCCATGCGGCGGGCGGCGCCGGTCGCCGTATCGGCCGTCCGTTGCACCTTGGCCATGGTCTCTGGTTTGAGCAGGTTGGGGATGCTCACCTCCGGGTTCGTCGCCGGGCCACCGAAGTAGTAGTGGTGCGACAGCGTGGTGAGGTGCGGCGGATTCTTGATCGAAGGCCAGAGATCCGCAATCTGCGGAAGCCAGTCCACCTGCGCCGCAACATCCGGGATGCCGAACTTCGCGTCAGGTACGCGAGCGGCGATCGCCCGTGCAATGCCAAGCCACTCCTCCAGGTACGTTTTCGGCGACCATGTCTTCGGATCACGCAGGTGGCGTGAGAACAGGTCAACCTCGTTGCCGATCTGGAAGTATTGCAGGCGCGAGCCCAGCGTCTTCGCGACGAACACGGCCTCGTCGGCCGCACGCTCCGGTGTATTCGTGCCCATACCGATGCCATACAGGCAGGTCCAGCCGGCGGCTTCGAGGAACGCGGCGAGGTTGCGGACGGCCTCTGGTGTAACCGCGTAGTACTTGGCCTGGGGCTCACCTTCGACCTCACGCGTCTTCGGGTGTTCAGGCTCTGGCGTGGCGGGTGTCGCCTGCCACCAGGCGAACTCGCTGGTGTTGCCGCCCAGCCGCAGCACGCCATTCGTAGCCAGGGCACGGCACTGCTCGATCAACCCGGTGTTCTGCGCTGAGAAAAACGAAGGATCCGTCAGTTGCTGTACTTCGTACGACAGGCCGATGAAGTCTGCCGGCATATGCGGTCCGTTGCCAGGCGCTGGCAGTCTGAGCGAGACCTGCTCGGTCTCGGCCGGAAGTTGGGTTGCGGCAAGTGACAGAGCGGCAGTGGCGAGAAAGGAGCGGCGAGTGATCGTGTCCATGGCGCTAGCCAGTGTACGCGCGAAGCGGCGCTGCCGGAGCGATCAAGGCCGTGTGGTCGCGCCTCCGCCGGAGTACAGCTGAAACGCGCCCCAATAGAGCGGTTTACGAAAGACGCCGCGCGAGTGCAGCATTTTGAGCTTCGCCGCGCGCAGAGCCGCGTCCGGTGGCTCTCCCTGCTGCAGTTGATCGTAGAGGCTGCCCATAAGCTGAGGCGTGGAGACGTCGCTGACATCCCACAACGCGCCGATCACGTTGCTTGCACCAGCACGAAGGAACGCCCAGGACAATCCCACCAATCCCTCACCGGCATAGCTGCGCACGCCGGAGCCCTGGCAGGCCGAGAGCGTCACCAGTTGTGCGTGGATGGGGCGGTTCAGGATCGCGCGCGCATCCAGCCTCTCCGCACTGCCGCCAACCTGCGGCCCGGCAGGAGGCGAAAGGATCACGGCCGATTCGAGCGGCGTGGATTCATTTGCAACCGCATGTGCAACGAAATGGATGTACCTGTATTGCGACGGTGCGGCACCAGCGTAAGCAGCCGGCGTGGCCTGTGCGCCGGTGAGCAGCAATCGAGCCGCTGGCTCGAAGTGCGCGGCTACGTCACGGACCTCTTCGGGCGCATTCGGCAAGGGCGACAAGGTTGCCGCGGTGTACACCGGATTGCCGATCAGCAACAGCTGCTTTGTATCGGCGGCTTTGTCAGCCGACGCGGCCCGGCTCAGCAGATCGAGCGAGGCGGCCTGTGTCAGCGTGACGTCCTCGATCCAATAATGGGTGGGCTGATCCTGCGTCAACAGCGTCTCGAAGTTGAGCCCGGAGAGCGCCTCGTCGGTAAGGACCGCCACGCGGGCGCCGTGCGGCAGCATGCGACGCGCGGGCGCAACCAGCGTGTCATAAAGCGCGCGAGCGGTCGTGTCCTGCTCCCCTGCGAGGTCATGCGCGGCAAGGATGCCGCGTCTGTGCCGCTCCAGCAGAGAGACTATCTCTGCCCGGGCGGGGAGCGTGTAAAGCTGCAGGTGGCCGCCGTCCACGGCCCATAACCAGGAGTGCTGCGAACCGAGCGCATAGACAAGCAGCGTGCTGTGCAGGCGACGCGCGAGGACGCGGGGGTCAATGGCAGGTGTGGCCTGTTTCCCCGCCGCCATGCGGAGTCCTTCCCGCAACGTCTCGGCACGTCCCTGGTCGAGCACATTCAGTGCCTCGCCGTCGCGATGCGCCGCGATCAGCGACTGTACGTAGTCGAGGTACAGATCGCGTCCCGTCGTGAAGAACGGTAACCGCGTGTCATCGCTGTGGAGCGATGCACGCTCGGCAAGGTAGGTGGCGATCGCCCGCCGGTACCACAGGCGAGCCGCGTCGGGGTCGTTTGCCTGCTGCGAAACCTGCGCCAGGCTGTGCTCTGCCTGCGAGCGCAGCGACGGCCACTGGGTGGCATCGTGGTCGATGGCGAGCAGCAGCTTGGTCGCTGACCGGGGATCCCCGCGGGCCGCCAGCCATTGCGCGTGCAGCAAGGAGGCCACCATGGAATCGAAGGTGTTGCCGCGCACTGAGGCAAGTTGGGCGGCCTCGGCGATGGGAGCCGCAGCCGCATTGAGATCGCCTGACTCAAGAAGCAGCGAGGCGAGCGCCACATCGAGATCGCCGATACGCTCGTTGTTCTGGAGGCTCCTGGCGAGCGCCAGTGCGCGGTTGTAGAACGACCGCGCCCGATCCAGGTTTCCGAGGCTGTGCTCGCACATCCCCAGATTGTTCAGCAACTGAACCTCGTCGATGGGGGACCCGATCCGCGCGGCTTCCTCGGCCGCCTGCTCGGTCTTGACTCGTGCCTGCTCCACATCGCCGATCTGGTACGCTGCCCAGCCGCTGTTGCCAAGCGACTTCTCCAGGAATTGCCGGGCACCCATCGATCGGGCCAGTGCAGAGGCCGCGTCTGAGTGCTCAAGCGCATCTTCGAAGTGCTCCTGTTCGAGCGCGACCTTCGAAAGATTCACCTCGGCACGCATCGCGAGGAACGGATCCTTGGCTTCGCGCGCTGCTTCAAGGCCACTGGCGAAGAACTTTTGCGCATCGTTCAAGTGCTCCGTCTCGAACGCGATCGACCCCCTCGCCTGCAGGAGATCCGCACGCACGTTAGGCATCGAATCAGCGCGATTGCGATCGCAGATGGCCTGGGCGGCGGCCACGCTCCGAGTCGCTTCCGCAGTCTTCTCCTGCAGCGCATAGCTGCTGGACAGAAGAATCAAGCGCTGCGCCTCGATCTGGTCTGGCAGACTGCCATAGGTCCAGCCCGTGAGCAGGGCGACCGCATCTGCCGGCTTGCCGCGGTAGAGAGAGACCCGCGCCTGTTCCAGGCGGAAGCGCGCGGCCCACGCTGGCTGCCTGTGCACAAAGGCCGCCTGCGCGCGCTCGGCCTCGGACTGGGCAGCCGCAAGATTTCCGGTAAGGAACAGAATCCGCAGCTCCTGATACTGCTCTTCGGGAGCTGGTATACGGCGACAACCAGCCCCGGCAAGCAGCAGGCAGAGCGCTAGGGAGCTCCAAGCCCATTGGTGTGTGCCGTGCTTACGGTGATCGTTCCATCGCCGATGCAGCCCATCTCGGCTCGCAGCATCGTCAGGCGGTACGTGCCCTGATCGAAGATCAGCTCCCCAAGAATGAGGTCGCCGAAGTCGGGCACGTGCACCACGTGGCCAAAGCTCATGTTGGGCTTTTGCACGGTGACCTGGTTCACCAGAGAGCAAAGCAGATATCCCCGTTCCTCGGATACCTGACCGGAAGCGAGCCACCCATAGCGATACGCTAGCCAGTCCGGCGCACCGGGGGCGTTGGTCATCCTGTTGCAGTGATCTGCTGCTCTGCGCAGCATTTCGGGGTGGCGCGACAAGCATATCGCAGGCTTCCCGGGTTCCTGCTGCACATTCAGCACGTCGAGGTTCACCTCGGCCTCAACCGGAACACCGTTCACGCGCAGGTTAACGAACTGCGATCCGGTGATCGCGACAGTGGGGACGTAGCCCTCCTGCGGATGCCTGGCCGAGAGTTGCGCAACGATCCGATCGGCCGTGACCACTTCCATGATGTTCAGGCCTTCGACTACGGCCGTGACCAGCGTGGTCCAGGGACCGGCCCCGGTCTCATCTGTGCCCGCCACATGTGTGTAGGACGTCGTCGTCGAGACGATGTGGTCGATGCCGAATCCGGCAGTGCGGGCAGTGCTGTAGCCGCCCGCCCCCGAGAGCGAAACCGAGGTCGGCGCTGTGATCATCTGCTGGTAGGGCTGCTTCAGTGTGCCGCCGATGGCGTTGGCGTCCGCGTGGTAGTGGAACACGCGCTGTTTCGTGGTCTTCATTGCTGCTCCCCGGACTAAGATCTAGTAGTGCGTAGCCCTGTCACTCTGGATCGTGATCTGGAAGGGGTACCGCGCTACCTCTGTCTCCGGCCCACCTGCTGCCGATTGCGCGCGAACCACCAGCGTGTTCAGCCCTGCGTGCACCTTGTCCACCGGCACACGCAGCGAGACCGTGTTCTCGACACGCGTGGTCGGCACCGGGATCGTCCACTCGGCCGCTCCTGTTGGCCCAAGCAGTGAACAGAGATAGATCGCCGTGCCCTCTCGGGCAGGGATGTCGACGGCCAGCACGATCGAGCCTGCGCCCGGAGCGACAATCGCGGGAACACCGTCGCCGCGCGCGTTCGCATTTGCGAGCACGAGCGTGTTCAGCAACTCGGGCGAGTCCAGCTGCGCGACCTGCCGATGCAGGTGGGGCAGCAGAACCGTGCTCTGGTACAGCATCACGAGGAGGGCAGCGGCCAGGGCAGGAACGACCACCCAGGGCCCGAACCGCCGGTTGCGCCAGGACGGGCTGGGCGCGGCAGCCGGTTCCTGGACCACGCGCCTGCCGGCGTCGAGAAGCATGCGGCCGGCTGCCAGATCCTCAGCACAAAGGGTGCACTCGAAGTAGTGCTCTTCAAAAGCAGTCCGCGTCTCCTCTGTCATCTCCTCGAGGAGATATCTCTCAACCGCCATCTCGCGGATCGCCTCGTCGTGCGTCATTCCTGCTCCCTTACGTGGATAGTGTCAGCACGAGCGGTTTCGTTTCCGCTGTGTTACAGCCGTCAACGGCGCACTGCTTCGCGTTTGTTGTATTGGTCCCGGAACGATTGCTTGGCGCGGTGCAGCAGGACCCGAATGTAATCGCGGCTCACGCCGAGTTCCCGGCAGACCTCGTCCTTCTCGCGCTCCTGCAGAAACATTGCCTGGAGGACGCGACGGTCCCGGTTGGGCAGTCCGGCCAGCACCTCACGCACCACCTGCACCGTTTCCGCGGTGATGACCTGGGTAAGCGCGTCCGGTCGCGGCTCCACAAAGCGTTCCGGGGCATGCTCGTCAAGCGGCTCGATGCGATCTGCCTTGCGGTACTGCTCCGACACCACGTTGTTGCAGATCGAGTTCACGACCGCGCCGAGGCGATCTGGCTGCCGTAGACCGCCATCACTGCGCAGCAGCGTCAGGCAACGGGCAAAGGTCTCCTGGCAGACATCATCGATGGCCTCGCTCGAATGGAAGCGGGAGCGCAGCTTGAGCCGGATGAGTTCGCGGAAGTACCGGAAGAAATGTGCCTCGGTCTCTTCGTCTCCCGAGCGGAGTCTCTCGACGTAAGCGTGATCAAACGTCTGGAAATCCAAGTGACCCCTGTCCTGAGCCCTTTGCGGAAAGTGCGACAAGTCTACACGTGGCTGTTTGCTGGCCGGGAGGCATTCGGTGACGGGCAATGCCATGCCGGGACGGCGCTACTCCTCACCAGAAAAACTTTGCCTGAAACGAAATCAGCGGCTGGATCACTACATGCACAGAACACGCAAAGTTCGAGGGCCTCGATGCGCAAGGCAGGTTGTTTATGACGCCTGACGCACCGGCTCGCGATCCACCGGAACGCTGCAGTCACTGGAACATCTCCCTGGGACGGTTGGGTATGGAAATCTCCGCAACAGAACGGAATGCTGGCAAAACACCTGTGGTTCCTGCCGCCACCCCGCCGGCACGCATGACGCTGTGCTCGCTTCGCATCGTGCCGGTGCGCAGCCCGCATTTCCAGGAACGGCGCTATGTGGTCGAGGTAAGCACCACCAGTCGGGCGCGCGAACTGCGGGTGTATCGCACGCTCGACCAGTTGCTGAATGCGGTCGAACAACTCGGCCTGCCAGAGATCGTGTTTCGGGATCTCACCAGCCAATTGCTTGAGACCGGCTCGTGCAACCTACTGAACATCCTGATCTGAGCACTTACCGCTGTCTCTGTGGGCGAAGGGGGCCCGGGTTATGTCCGAATCGATGATCGCTCTTCTTGTGACTGCCGCCTGCATCGGTCTGCTGATTGGGTGGGTTCCCTGCATCGACCGGCTCATGCGTTTCCGTCCCACTGGGGCGGAGCGCCGCGAATTCCAGCGTGCACCGCGAGAGCGGGTCATGGTCACGGACGAGGAGGTGCGGCAGCTGCTGCGGCGCAAGCCGTTCCTTCCCTATGCGGACATGGCTGCGACCACCCAGACTATGCGCGATCCCGCCCTGTTCACACCCTCCGAAACCGGTCCGAGACCCACGCGGAGCGATTCGCTCTGATACTCGTCTACCAGCGATAGATCTGCAGCTTGTCGGTGTAGATCGTCTCCGCACCGCTGGTCTTCAGCGCGCCGTCGATCTGGAAGTTCAGGAGCAGGACACCGTGCGCCCAGCCGAGGCTCAGCGCGGAGTTCCCCGTCGCATTCTGAAAGTCGGTGTAGACGCCGTCCACGCCGACCCAGTCGTAGGTCACGTTACCGGCGGCATCACGGTGGCTGGCGATCTGGATATGGCGCCAGGTGTTCGCCGCCCACTTCTGCGGATTGCAGGGGATGTTAGACGCGTACCAGTGCGTGCCGCCGTTCGCGACCTCTGTGTACTCCCAGGTCTTTGAATAGCTTGAGCACTGGGTGCCGAAGATGACCGTCCTGCCGTCGGCCAACACCTGGTTCATATCCATTTCTAAGTTGCCAAGTTGCGCCGGATCGGCGACGTAGACATACGCGTCGTAGATGAAATGCGTGGAAACGGTGTCGTTTGCGAAGGACAGGTGATAGATCTCCCCCCCGTATCCGGAGTAATTCATCGCGTATTGCCGCGCTGCGCCGTCGGGCGAAAGACCGGTGATGGGATAGACGGTAGAACCCTGCGAACTGCCCGGGGTCCCAGGGTCGTGATTCCACTGCCAATTCGGTGAAGCATCGAGAGCGCCGGAGGAGACGGCGTTCGCGGGAATGCGGGACGGTGCGACCGGCGTGACCGGAGGCGGCGCCACCAGCGCGACCGGCAGCGTTTTGCTCGCGCTAGAGTCAGCCGCACTGGTGGCGGTCACCGTGATTGTCGACGGGCTGGGCAGAGTTGGCGGCGGCGTATAGAGGCCAGACCCGGAGATCGCGCCATCCGCCAGCGTGCCACCCTGGACCCCGTTCACACTCCACACCACACTTTTGTTGGTCGAACCGCCCACGGTGGCACTGTACTGGGCCGTCTTGCCCAAGGTAACGCTGGCTGGCCCAGTGAGACTGATCGTGACCGGAACGGGCACCGGGGCGGCTGGTGGGGCTGGCGCTGGAGGAACGAGCACGACCGCGAGACTCTGGGACTTCGAGGAATCGGCAACGCTGGTTGCACCGATCTGCACCGTGCCCGGCTGGGGCAGCGTCTTGGGCGCGGTGTAGACCCCTGCGCTCGTGATGGTGCCGTAAGCTGCTGTGCCACCCTGATTGCCGTTCACCGTCCAGATCAGACCAGGATTCGAGCTGCCGGAGACCACAGCCGTGTACTTGGCTGTGGCGCCAAGCAGAACCGATGTCGATCCGGTGAGGGTGACGGTCACGGGCGGTGGAACAGGGGCCTGCACTGGTGCGGGCGCGACCACTGGCGTGATCAGGGCAACAGCGAGCGTCTGCGCCTTGGTCGCATCGGCGATGCTGGTCGCGGTGATCCGGATCTCCCCGGGCTGTGCCGTGCTCACTGGCGCAACGTAGAGGCCATCGCTGCCGATGGTGCCCACATCGGGACTGCCGCCAGGGATGCCGTTCACGCTCCACTGAACCGTCGTCTCGGATGTGCCAGTTACGTTGGCGGCATATTGCGAGCTGGTGCCCAGCGTCACGCTGGTCGGACCCGAGAGAGTCAGCGCGACCACTGGCGCGGCTATGGGAGGGGCAGCCGGCGCTACCAGGCCGACAGCGATGCTCTGCGACGTACTGCTGTCAGCGTGGCTCGTGGCGGTGATTGCGACGGTGCTTGCGCCCGGTGCAGCCTCGGGCGCTACATAGACGCCGGCTTCATCGATGGTGCCCGCAGCGGCCGAGCCGCCTCTGACTCCGTTGACGCTCCAGGCGACCTGCGTGTCACTGCTGCCGGTCACGGTTGCAGCGTACTGCTGACGAGTACCGAGGGTAACGCTGGCGGGCCCGCTCACCGCAATCGCGACTGAAGCAGTCGTGCTGGTGGTGCTGACGTTGGTCTCGCCAGTGGTCTTGGCTGCGTTCATGACAAGTCCGCAGCCCGACATTGAGAGCGCGAGTGTGGCGCTCAGGAGTGATGCGGCGAGAGTCCGGTGGAAGGAGCGCATGCGCTGTCCTCAGTTCGCAGAGGAATGGGCGAACATAGAGCGCGATCACGCGCACTACCGCAAGACCTGGACTGAGGAGAAAGCGCTACAGGAGACGAACCTCGAGCGTCTAACGCGCTACTGAGGGGCTGATCCGGTAGTCTTTTTGTAATGTGCGGAGTTCCGAAATGGCATTCCACTTCGGTCGCGCAAGATGGCTGGAACGGTATCTTGACGATGTCGGTGTAACTCGGCGTAGAGCTGCAGCAGAGAGGCTGCTGCTATTAGCGCCCTCGCATCGAGACGAGTTACTTAGGTGGCACTTGAGTGAGGACTCTGTCTCGGCCTGTTAGAGAAATGAGCCGCGAACCGGCCTCTGGCACCTCAGTGGCAGGACAAAGCGGGTTCGCCAGGATCGTATGGCGGATCCACCGGGGCGTTATGCGACAAAGCTGGCCGGGGACACAACCCCGGAGGCCGTCCCTGCTCTCTAAGTGGCGGAGCTAAGGTGTCCCTTGCCGCTGAGGCTGGAGCCCGCGGACTTTGCTGAACTGGAGTGACTTTCGTTTTCATGCTGCGCTTCTGCCCTCGTTTTTCGCATTCTTCGCCCGCAAGAGTGTCGCGCCTGGCTGCGCTGGCCAGTGTTGCCGTGACGCTTCTTGCCCTCGCGCCGCGGGCGCTCGCCGTGACGTGCACCACGCAGGCCGAGATGAAGGAGCCGCAGCGGACGGCACTGGTCGCTGCAGCGCGTTCACTAGCCACCAAGACGCAGGCCGGCGATGCGAATGCGGTGCAGGCAGCCACCATTCCCAGCGTGGCGGCACACTTCGACCGGCTCGCGGCCACCATCCAGTCGCTCGCTCCGGACCTGAAGGGCGCGACCCTGAACGTGACCTCAGTCTTTGACCTGGACGGCAAGGATCTGCAGGCGACCGATGACACGGCGCAGTTCTTCTGCGGCGAGGCAGCCAACGGACCGCATGTGATCTTCAACATTCCACGGCTGCCCGCCGGTCACTTCGCCTTTGTGATCGTCGAAGCCACCGGGGTGCCGAAGCCGCAGCGTCTATCCATGCTGCTTGAAGAGAGCGGCACCGCGGGCGCGTCCAACTGGCAGCTCGCGGGTTTCTTCCCGCGACCGCTGCTGGCCGCTGGCCACGATGGTCTGTGGTACTGGGAGAAGGCGCGCGACTACACCAAGGCGGGTCAGCCCTGGACAGCGTTCTTCTACTACCAGACGGCCATCTACCTGCTGTTGCCTGCCGACTTCGTCGACAGCAATCACTTCGACAAGCTGGTGCAGGAGCAGACGACCGCAACACCGCCGGGCCTGCCAGGCAGTCAGCCCATGACCGTGCAGGTGGACGGTACTCCTGTGTCCATCACCAACATTCACACGGACAGCAGCCTTGGCGGCTATGACCTGGTGGTGAACTACGACGCGGCAGACGTCAGCAACCCCGTGGCTGCCCGCGCTCACACGGTGGCGTTGATGAAGTCACTGCTGGCGCTGCACCCGGAGTGGAAGAACGCGTTCCACGGACTCTGGGTCTTTGCGCATGCACCCAATCAGCCGCCCTTCTCTCTCGAACTCGCGATGCCTGACATCGCGACGCAGTCATAATCATGCGGCGCACGTATTTGCTACTGACACTGCTTCCTATGCACTCGACTCACTCCATGCCGGAATCAAACAAGCGCGGCTCTGACCGAACGCGCCGCGCTCTTGCCTCTCTGCTTCTCCTCGCGTTTGCTATTGCTCCCGGGGCAGTTGGGACAGCCCATGCACAGGCCAACACACCGGCTCCGGCTGCGCCGGGTGCTGCTGCGACCACCACCTCGAGTCCTGCGGCCATGCCGCAGCGCGACCTCACCAAGCCCCAGACCCAGCCCAACCTCGCAGTCGATACCGACCCGATCCTCTCGCTCGATCCGGACGTGAAGCAGGCCGCTCCAGAAGCGGTGCAGATCGAAAGGGGCTCCGGCGACAAGGCCGGCGGCCAGAAGCAGGCGCAGGGATTCGTGCTGCGCGCGGACGTCGATGAGGTGCTGCTGAACTGCACGGTGATCGACGACAAGGGCCGGCTGGTGACTAACCTCGATCGCACCGACTTCAAGATCTATGAGGACGGCGCGCCACAGAGCATCAGTTCGTTCCAGCACCACGATGTGCCCGTCTCGCTTGGCATCCTGGTCGACAACTCGGGATCGATGCGCGACAAGCGATCCGCGATCAACGATGCGGCACTGCACCTGGTGCGTGCGTCCAATCCGGCCGACTCTGCCTTCGTTGTGAACTTTTCGGACCAGGCCTACATCGACCAGGAGTTCACGTCCGACATCGGGCAGTTGGAGCGCGGGCTGTCGCACATCGACTCGCGCGGCGGCACGGCCATGTATGACGCTGTCGTTGCATCGGCAAACGAAATGGCGCGACATGCCAAGCAGCAGAAGCAGGTGTTGCTTATCATTACGGACGGCGGCGACAACGCCTCCCGGCTGAACCTGGTGCAGGCAGTCCATCGCGTGCAGAGGCTCGAAGGCCCGGTGGTATACACAATCGGCCTGCTCTACGAAGACCTGACTAAGGAGGAGGAGGCGCGCGCGCGTCACGATCTCGAAACCCTTGCGCTCGAGACGGGCGGTGTCGCGTACTTCCCCAAGTCGCTCGATCAGGTGGATGACATTGCGGCGCAGGTGGCACGCGACATTCGCAACCAGTACACGCTCGGCTACCACTCGACCAAATCAGCCAGCCTGGGCGGCTATCGTACGGTGCATGTCGAAGCCGTGCAGGGCAAACACAGCCGTCTGGTCGTCCGCACCCGCAAGGGCTACTACCCGAAGCAGTTACAGGCATCGCAGACTGCGCAAGCCGCGACGCCGCAGGATCCGGCAGCAGCACAGCCAGCCGCTGCGAATCAACCACCAGCCCCTGCAGCCGCGCAGCCCTCGGCGGCAAAGCAGCCCACACCGCAGCCGTCTCCACATCCGTAGATCTGGAAACAAGAATCGAAACGCAATAAGGGGACGAGAATTCAATCTCGTCCCCCTTGTTGTTTATGTATCTGGCGCGTTACCAGATGCCTTTGTCGCTGCCAGTGACCTTCATGCCGACGAACGCGGCCGTTGCCAGCCAGGGCAGCAGGCCGAGCCGCGCGCTGTTGTTCAGATCGCCCTGCCGAATCAGCCCGCTCAGCTGGGTGCTATAGAGGGCGGCAGACTGCGGCAGGATCGGCACCCGCAGGAAGCCGCGCGCGTAGTAAGCCTCTGCGCCGCCGAATCGTGCAGCCGTGAGCACGGATTGTGGAAGGTCCAGCCCCACGCCGCGGTACTGCTTCACGTAGTCAGACACGATCACGAGATAGGTCGCCGTACCCTCCCAGATGCCCGCTGCACTCGCCGCCTGGTACAAGTCGTCATAGTTGATCGCGCCGGTCTCGATCAGCTCACCGGAATCCACGATGTCGCACAGGCGGAAGTAGAAGTGCCGGTACATGCGCTGCAGAGTCGAGATGAGCAGGCGATCGGAGACGGCGGGGACCCGGAACTCGTGTCCGTCAATCGTCACGGCGCGTGAGCGCTTGCCGATGCCGGCGGCAATGCGGGTCTGCTCGCCCGTCTGACCCAGACGGCCGACGTGAATCTCGACCGCCTCCGGCAGGCCGGGAATGACGAAGTTCCACTTGCGCGCGAGGCGATCGCCCCAGCTGCGCTCGGAGATCTCTGCGCCAAACTTGCTTTGCATCAGCGTAAGCACCTGCTGGGGCGTCGCACTGGTGTACAGGTCGAGATCGCTGCCGAGATCGGGCCAGTGGTCGAGCGACTTGATGACCGTCACCTCATACCCGGCCTCAGCGAAGCCGCGGCAGATGCCGTGCAGGTGGGGTACTGCATTCTGCGTGCGCGCCTGCTCGCGGGCGATCGCCTCGGCAGCCCAGGCGGCGCGTGTCGAGTCTCCCGCGCCGCGCGCCATCGTCTCGAAGACCTCCAGCCCGCGGATGATGACGTGATTCAGATCAGCCAGCGTGGCCAGGTCATCGAACTGCTCGCGCGTGAGGCGGGTGACCGTCGCCTCAAGATCCGCCAATGCGGCCGTGCCGACCACCGGGGGAAAGAGGAGGCGCGAAAGAAGAACCATGGAGTCACGGGTGGGAAATGGTTGAGCAGTCTGGGGCACGAGTGGAGTTCCTTACCTGGAGTGTGGGGGAGCTTGAGGCGTGGAGGCCGGCGGCACAGGCATGCTCGGCGGCGGCGGATTGGGTGTCGAGGCCGGTGGCTCGGCAGGTGGAGCGGTCTCGTCGCGGTGCTTCAATTCGAGCGACTCGGGCGCAGGCGGCTTGAGGTCGGGTGAGCGATCAGCCGCAGGAGCATTCGCATCCACCGGCGTGCCGTCACGATGCTTCAACTGAATGTCTTCGGGGCTCGGCTCGACGCCAGACTGGCGCTGCTCGCGCACGCGGTCGATCTCGCGCCCCACCAGGTCATCGCTGTCGCCAGCCACGGCGAGCAGGTGCTTGCCCTCCGCATCCGGGCGGCTTGCGAGACCAACGCGCGCGTTAGCATTCTCCGCGCTCTGGGCCTTGCGGTAGAAGAAATGCGCAGTCTCCGTGTCGCCATCGCGCTCAGCGACATAGCCGAGATTGTTCAGAGCGAAGGCGCTCTGCGGATCGAGCGAGTAGGCCTTCAGGAAATCCTGCCGCGCCTCGCTCCAGTCATTACGGTTCGTTGCCGACACACCCTTCACATTCAGCAGTGCTGCCTGGGCCTCGGGCGTCGTGGCGCTGCGCAGGCGCTTTTCCAGCTTCTGCGCACTCTGCGCAGCCATTTGATCCACCGGCTTGCCGCGCCAGGAGCGATCGAGCGTGACGACGATGGGCTCGGCGGAGTGCGACGCGGCGGCCGCCTGGTAGCTCTGCAGCGCGCCGTCATAATCGCCAGTGGTCTCCTTCGCAACGCCGAGATTGTTGAGCGTGAACGGATTCTTCGGATCGAGAGCGAGCGCCTTCTGAAGCAGCAGTGTGGCCTCGGTGGCGCGCCCATCCGAGAGCAGATGGATCGCCTCCACGTTCATGTGGTTCACGCGCATCGGCGCATCCTTGAGGTTGCTGACCGCATATTCGATCGGCTTGCCTTCAAGCTGCTTCATGTTCGCGCGATCGATAATGGCGGTGCTGCCCTGCTCCGATGCGAGTTGATAGAACTTGAGTGCGCGGTCGAGCTGTCCCTGCAACTCGGCGATGTAGCCCAGGTTGTTGAGCGTGAACGGATCAGCCGGGTCGTAGAGGTAAGCCTTGAGGAAGAGCGCCTCGGCCTTCTCATACTGCTGGTGGCGTACCGCGTCCACGCCCTCACGGTTGAGCCGCTGCACCATCGTGAGCTCGCTGCGCCGCGGAAGGGTGAAGCGAAGATCGCGCGCCCAGAGTGATGGCGCCACGCCTCCCAACATGGTGAAACCAGCGACAACCGCTGCGACCGCTAACCTTCGTGTACGCCCTGCTACCATCCTCAGTCACACCCTCTCGCAGTGGTTCAGTGCCCGCTCGCGCGAGCTGTCCTACTCAGCTTCTTCAAACGAATACTGCTTGGATGCAGACTCGGGCCTTTGTGGAGCCCCCTAAGTGCGGAACCAAGGGTAACCTTCCACCGCCGTCCCGCATCTCTCTGCGGGCACACACTGACTGGAGTCCTCTCTTCTATGGGTCTATTGCTGACCGTTACTCTGCTGGGCGGCCTTGCGCCTGCCCAGACTTCTGCCGCCACCCACGTTGAGCCGCCCAAGCCGGCCAGAACACACACGCGCCAGGATGACCTTCTTGCTGTTCCGTCCGGCAAGTCAACCGTGATTGGCGGCACCATCGCCGCAGTCGACCCCATCAGCGACCGGCTCACGCTCCGCGTCTACGGCTCGAAGCCCATGAAGGTCTTCTACGACGAGCGGACCGAGATCTATCGCGACGGAGCGAAGGTGAATCTGCGGGATCTTAAACCCAACCTGCGCGCCTCGGTCGAGACCATGCTCGACGGCACCACGGTGTTCGCGCGCAGCATCCACCTGCTGACGCAGGCGCCCGAAGGTGAAGCACGCGGACAGGTGGTGAGCTTCGATGCCGGTACACGGCAGCTCACGATTACAGAAGGGCTGTCACGGCAGTCGCTACGCCTGTCTGTTCCAGCCGAGGCGCACGTCATGCGTGAAGGCCAAGCGGCCACAAACGGCGCGACCAGCGCGACACCGAGCGATCTCGTCAAGGGAGCGCTGATCCGCGCAAGCTTTCGTTCGGACACCAAGGGCGGCGGCATTGCCGACCAGATCGCGATCCTTGCTCTTCCCGGCTCGACACTTACCTTCGAAGGAAACCTGGCTCACCTCGACCTGCACAGCAAAGTGCTGGTGGTAGCAGACGGAGCCGACGACCAGAGCTACAAAATCACCTTCGACCCGGCAAGCTTCCCGATCGCCAAGCAGTTGCATGAAGGCCAGCGCGTGAGGGTTAAAGCGGAGTTCGACGGCAGTGGCTACCAGGCCCGCGACATAGCAATCGAATAGCCACTGCGATTCGAATAGCGCTGCGATTCACGATGAGAGAACAGGCGAGTGCGTGCAGGCTGCACTCGCCTGTTCTGTTTGCGCGGCTACCAGGAACCGTTCTGCGGTGCGGAAACACAACAGCGCGCCGCGAGAGTGACGCGGCGCGCTGCTGATAGGACGAGCGTGGGAGCTACTGCATCGCGTCCGGCTTGCAGGGATCGTAACCCAGGGTTTGCGGCGTCACCGGAGCCGGCGGCGCGGGCGGTGTGGCCCACGGCGTCCCGGTGAAGTCGAAGAAGTCGAGCAGGTCAGGCTGCGCAGCATCGCGGGCCGTGAGTGGCGAGCTGGAGTCGCCAATGAAGCGCTTCTCGACGAAACGGATCACAGCGGTGTGGTCCATCGGGTAGTTGGAGACGTAGTGCTTGCGGGTGAAGGGCGAGATGACCATGTTCGGGACGCGGAAGCCAAGCTGAGCGGCGAAGCCCTGCGTGGCTGCAGCATCGCCCGAGTTGGCGCCCGGTGCGTCCGAACGCAGATCGCAGTTCGTCGTGGCCGGGGTTGTGGCGGGCACACATGGGCGGTAGCTGTCCGGGTTCACGGCAATACCGGAGATATCGGGCGCCGTGGCCTTGAACAGCGGGCTGAAGTCATTGGAGTGACCCGGCACCGGCGGAACGTGATCGTACGGACCGCCGCCCTCGTCATAGGCGAGGAAGAAGACCGAATCCTTCCAGGACGAGCTGCCCATGAGTGAATTGACGATGTTTGCGACCTGGGCCTGTCCGCTCAGAATCGACTGACCGGAGCCCGGGTGCTCGTCGCTCCTGCCGTAACCGGCTTCGATGAAGCCGAAGCTGGGCAACGTGCCGTTCTTCAGATCCGTGAAGTACTGGTCGATCGGCGCAATGTGGTTGGGATCGATACAGAACGAGTTCGAAGTATCGCCTACCGTGCTCGATGGCTTCGTGGAGCCCGTGCACTGCGCGTGGTTCGGATTACCGTACAGATACTGATACGAATACGACAGTGTGGAGAAACTGGTGGCCGGGTAGGCTGCGGTGCCGGTGCAGTCATCCTGGTTTGCGCAGAGCCCGTTGGTCACCGTGTAGTAGATCTTCCACGACACGCCAGCCTTGTCGAGCCGCGCGAAGATGTTGTCGATGTTGAGCTGCGGCAGCTTGTCATCCGAGCCCGGATCGTAGACCAGGCCCTGCGTGGTGCCGCCGGTGAAGGTAGCAATGCGGTTGGGGATGCTCTTGCTCGACATGGGCGAGAACCACCGGTTCGACACGGCGAACTGCGACGCCATGTAGTAGTAGTAGTTCAGGAAGCCCTGGTCGTAGTAGCCCATCACCCGTTGACCGGTGGTGTCGCTGAAGGTGCCCGAGCAGCTCTTGCTCGCGACGCAGCTCTTCGCGAATCCCTCCGCGTCGTGCACGAAGCCGTCCATCAGGATCGGCCGCGACGTAAGGAAGTCGTAGCGGTTCACATCGCCATAGCTTTCCAGCCAGGACGAGCTGACGTCGTCGATGCAGGTCGTCGCAAACTTAAAGGGCTTGTACGACGTGCCCTCGTCCGTCTGATTGCTGATGGTCTGCAGCTTGTCGTCGATGCCGTCGATGTCGTACTCCTTACCGTCGTCGCCGATGCTGAAGCCGTTCGATTTGCGATAGGGGTTCAACATCCCGAAGTAGTTATCAAAAGAGTGATTCTCCTGCAGCATGAAGAGCACGTGATCGACCGACTGGAGGCTTCCGGGAGCGTTGACGGTGACCGTCGCACTCGCCGTCGCATTGCCGCCCGCAGCGGTCGCGGTCGCCGTGTAGGTGGTGGTCGCCTTCGGTGTCACCGACTGGGTTCCGCCACTCGGCTGAAGGGTGTAGCTCGAGCCGTCCGACCCGGCGATCGTGACCTGCGTTGCATTGGTCGCCGTTACGGTGAGGCTGGACGCATTGCCGGAGGTGACCGAGGCGGGGCTCGCCGTGATCGCGACGGTGGCGTGCGCTGCCGCATTCACTGTGACGACAGTGCTTGCCGTCGCGGAGCCGCCCGGGCCGCTCGCCGTTGCCTGGTAGCTCGTCGTCGTGGTCGGGCTGACCGCCTGCGTGCCGCCGGCGCCGGGCAGCGTATAGGTGGTGCCGTCTGTTCCGGTGAGCACGACCTGCGTAGCGTTCGTCGCGGTCACGGTCAAGGTGGTGGAGCTGCCGTCATTGATCGTGCCGGGGTTCGAGGTGATCGTGACCGTGGGTACGGCTGGTGGTGGCGCAGCCGTCACCGTGACGACCGCGGTGGCCATTACGTTGCCGCCGGCTCCAGTGGCGCTCGCCGTGTAGGTCGTCGTGGTGGTAGGAGTGACAATCTGCGTACCGCCATTCGCCGCGATGTTGTAGCTCGACCCATCGGACCCGGTGATCACCAGCTTGGTTGCGTTCGTGGCGGCAACGGTCAGCGTCGAGCTCGTGCCGGCAACGATGGAGGTCGGATTTGCCGTGAGGGTTACGGTGGGGGCAGGTGGCGGGCCCTGTGCGTTGACCGTCACAATGACATTGGCGGAGGCGTTGCCACCCGTACCGGTGGCCTTGGCGGTGTAGGTGGTCGTCGCAGCCGGAGTGACGACCTGTGTGCCGCCGGTGGCCGCCAAAGTATATGTTGTGTTGTCCGAGCCGGTGACGGTCACCTGCGTCGCGTTTGCAGCGGAGATGGTGAGCGTCGACGAGCTGCCGGCATTCACGGTCATCGGAGCAGCAGAGATGGTGACCGTAGGCGCGGTGGGCGCGGGCGTCGACGACACGGTCACCGTGGCGGTTGCGGTGATGCTGCCGCCGGCGCCGGTGGCGGTTGCCGTGTAGGTCGTGGTCGCGGGGGGCGTGACCGATTGCGTGCCGCCAGTGGGAGACAGCGTGTAAGTGCTGCCATCCGAGCCAGTGAGAGCGACCTGCGTGGCATTGGTCGCGGTCACGGTGAGGGTTGAGGCGGCGCCTGGCGCGACCGAGGTGGGATTGGCGACGACAGTGACGGTCGGCGCACCCGCGGAGATTGCGGCAACCGTGACAGTGGTGGTCGCGGTGACCTGTTTACTAGCGCTGGTGGCGGTGGCCGTGTACACGGTGGTCGCCTTGGGAGAGACGCTCTGAGTGCCGCCGCTGGCGGACATGTTGTAGGTCGAGCCGTCCGAGCCGGTGACCATGACGGTGGTCGCCTTGGTTGCCACCACTGTCAGCATGGCGGAGCCGCCGGGCTGGATGCTGGTCGCACTCGTCGAGATGAGCACAGTGGGGACGGTGGTCGGATCCGCTCCCCTGTTCTCTGTGACGCCGCAACCTGCGATGGCCAGAAAGGCCAGGCTCAGCATCAGAACAACGCAGGTGGTTAGATAGCGGTAGGCTCTTGGCACAAGTGCGGTCGCGTTCATCTCTCGTATCCCTCCCAGTCAAGGTGAGCCAAGCGGCTCGAAGTGCAGCAAGGGTGAAACAGCGAGAGGTGACCGGCGCTCCCGTTCATGCGGGCTCGCCCTCGCCTTGTTCTCTCCGCGCCTTAGGCAGCAAGATGCGACGCAGTGCGGATACGTTCGTCTATGGTGTGGAAGCCGACCGTCGCCGACCGCCTTCCACACCCGTTTGTTTCCCCACATCAGCGCCTCTGCCGACTCAGACAAAGAGCGCTATTGAACCTCGTAGGACGCTTCTCCATCGATCCCAGGTGTCTGGTTTAGACGAGAGGATCGATCAGATCGACAGCCGGCGCCCTTTCTGTTGACTCAAGCCGATGCCGCTCGCCTGCTCTCTCGGGCAACGAGCCATCGGAGCGAGAGAAGAGAGCACGGAGCGGGACCGCCGACCGGCCCTGGGCTCCGCTGAGCTCCTTTTTGCGCATGTTCAGCTCAAACCAGCGGAGATAGTTGCGGACTACGCTGCCGATGGTCATTTCGAGACCCGCGACATAATTCTGTCGGCCCATGCTGCGCTGCAGCTCAGGCGAGCCGAGGACGCTGGTCAACTGGCTGGCCAGGTCCGAGGCATCGCCTACCTTATAGAAGCGAACGGCCATGTCTTCGTCTGCCGCCATGTCGCGGAAGTCGCCGATATCTGCGCACACAATGGGCACACCGTACTCGCAGGCCTGGTGTGCTGGGCCGCTCGACCCGGTCGCCGAGTCATAGGGCAGAACCAGGGCAGAGGTGGTGCGGAAGAGCTCGGGAATGTCCTCCTCAGCCACGTAACCCCGGAACTCGATGGGCAGGTGCGCCGGCTGAGCTTCGCGGATCGACTCCCAATACCCGGCGCGGGTGTGGTGATTGGCGCCGGCGATGATGAGTCGCGCATTCGGAATCTTTTTGAGCACCTCGGGGAAGGCCGCCATCAGGGTTTCGAGCCGTTTGTAGGTGCCCCAGTGGCCGATCGCAAGGATGCGATGATCCGGGTTACCGCGCCGAGTGAAATCGGGCGGCGTGGGGTTCGAGGCGAAGGTGCCGTGCCGCCCGAGCAGAACATTCTGCACCGAATACTTGTCGACCAGCACCTTCCGGTAGCCAGGCAGCAGCACGGAAACGGAGTTGGCCTTGAGCAGCGCCTTGGTCGTGATGTCGGTGCCGAGGCGGAAGATGCGCTCGTGCTTGACGCCCGCCGCCGCGAAGTCGACGTGCTCGATGACATGGTGCAGCGTGACGTGCGTGAAGAAGCCGGCAGCGCGCACCAGCGCAGGCGTCGAAAGACCGGCAAACGCCGCGACCGGATTTGCCGGCGTGCCAAAGCTCGAGAACACGAGATTGAACCAGACCACGTCCGGCTTCAGCCGCCGGATGGTCTGCAGCAACCGCCACGGCGTGGACATGCTGCCGAACTTCCAGCAGCGGATCACGTTGAAGCCCTCGAGCTCCGGCTGTTCGGTCACCTTGATGGTTTGGCCCGTTTCGTCGGTCGCGAACTCGTAATCGGTCAGTTCGTCGGCGAGGATCGTCAGTTCAACGTCTGGATGGCGCTCCAGCTCGCGGGCGATGTGAAAGGCATATTCGTTGAGCTGACGTCCGCTCGGAGGAAAGGTCGCGACTAAGCATATCTTCATAGTTCTTGCCTTCAAAACAGGCTAATGCTGAAGTAAGGTCTCAACTGTTGTGCGTGCGGCCCGGAGAAGTTGTAAAAAGTCTCCTCTTCGATGCCGGCTGAGAAGCGGATGGGATAGGCCAGCGGCACTTCCCTCCCCTGGTCGTTGAATTCACGCCGGAACGGCATGGCGTAGGACACGGCGACACCATTCTGAATCGCGTCGTAAACATGGAAGCCGCGTGTGTTGTTCCAGGCGCTGGACACCTGCACACGCCAGCTGGGAGCGGGTGAGAAGTCGACCACGCCGGCCGGTCGGAGCGCCTGCGCGATGCCGGAGCGCGTGTCGACCTTGCGCCATGCGCGCAGATCCTCGAGGACGGCGCGCACATTGACGGTTGTCCCAAAACGGCGGTTCAGCCCGATGTAGGACGAGGTGTAGTAGTTCTCGAACTTCTGCGGGTTGAACTGCTGATCGTTCGCCGCCCAGCCGGTGATCAGGCTGGTCTTGCCCCACGGCGCGCCGACACGGAAGTCGATGGCCCCGACCAGTCCACGCGAGTGCAGGTTCAGATCGGTGAATGGACCGGACTCGCGCAGCACATAGCCGCTGGCGGAGACGGCGTTAAAGAACGAGCTGGTTGACGCGTAGGTGAAGACGCGGAACAGGTTCTGGTTCAGCGCCTTGGGTGCGACCGCATCACGCCGGATCGTCGCCTGGACACCACTGTTGAACGTGATCACGTTGCGGCCGAAGTGCATGGTCGGGTTCAGCCCGAAGTTGAACGAGTAATCGGTCGTGTTGCGGTTGGAGATCGAATTCGTCGCCGGCACGAAGATCTGCCCGCGCGCGTTCCGTACCTGGAAGAAGCCGCTTGCCGTTGGCAGGCCGCTCAGGTGCAGGTGATAGGCGGCCGTCCCCTCCGTCTGGAGCGAGGAGCGCGGCGATGGCAAGAGAGCCGTATCCGTGATGGGCACCGGGGTGAGCGCGTCGAGCTTCGAGTCGAGCACATAGACGGTGGTGTCCTCGAAGATGCCGGAGACAGCAACGTCCGAGAGCAGACTGACGCGCGGTGTCACGCGGAGGCCCTCATCGGCGCCGGCCGCGAGCAGGTTCTGCTCGGCAGTCTGGTCTTCGCCCGCCGCATCTGCTGCCTGCGCGAATGCAGTCAGCGCCTGAGCGTTCTCATGCTGCTGGCGATAGACGTTGGCCTGCGTGAGCAGGAACTGGTAGTCAGGATCGGAGCCCGCCTCGCGCGAGATGCTGGCCAGTTCGCCCTGCGCACGCGCTGTGTCGCCGAGTGCGATGTAGTTGTTCGCCCGGCCAAGGCGCACGGTCTGCTCGGGTGCACCGGTGGCGAGAGCGCGATCGAGGTAATCCTGCGAGAGCTGGTAGTCGTGCAGGCTGCGGAACAGGTCGGCGACCTGGATCAGTTGCTCGCCGCTCGCAGGCACTGTCTCGCCGGCTTCGGCCTCCATCAGGCCGAGTGCGATCTGGCGGCGCGCCTCCTCGGCGTGCCCCTGATCGACCAGCAGGTGCGAAATCGCGAGTCGCACGCCGACGCGGTCGCTGCCCGGCAGCAGCAGCGCCTTGCGATACCGGCCGAGCGCACCGTTCTCATCGCCGATCCGGGTGAGCGCGGCGCCGGTCGAGAGGTAGATACCCGCTTCGCCCGAGACCTCCTGGTGCGGCTTCTTGGGCAGCATGGGCGCATAGCGCTCGGCGAGATCGACGTTGTGCATCGTCTGCTCGCGGTCGTTGAGCTCGGCGTAGCTGCGCGCCAGCAGCGCATAGGTATTGGCGTCCGTCGGGTTGTTCTTGGCGGCGATGTTCAGCTCGGTGATCGCGTCGCGATAGTTGCGCGCGGAGAAGAGCACACCGGCGAGCGCGGAGTGCACGGTTGCATCCTCAGGATTGAACTTGAGCGCGAGCCGGTACTCCGTCGCCGCCTTGGTGAGCTGGTGCCGCTGGCCCCAGGCGGTGCCGCGAATCAGGTGAAGCGCTTCGGAGTCGCCGAGCGACGCTTCGGCGAGTTGGGACTGCTTCAGCGCAAGCTGCGGCCGCTTCAGGTCGAGATCGGCGTAAGCGAGGCCCAGGTGGGCTTCCCCGTTGTTCGGCTCACGTTTGAGCGCTGCTTCGAAGTCTCGCGCCGCTGGTTCCGGCTCGCCGAGGTCGTGCAGCACGTAGCCGCGGTTGACATAGGCGGTCACGACATCGGGGTCGCGATCGAGCGCCTCGGTGAAGTCCTGCCGTGCCGCTTCGAGCTCGCCATTGTGCTTGTGCACGTACCCGGCGAGCAAGGGGATGTCCGGCTCCTTCTGGAGCACATCGTTATAGCGGGAGGTAAGGCGCAGCAGGTCGTCGTAGCGCTTCAGGTTCAGGTAGTCGTAGCCCAGATAAACGACGACGTCGCGATCCTTCGGCAGGTCCTGGATCACACGCTCCCCGCGTTCAGCCGACTGCTGGTAGTCGCCGCGGAAGGCAAGGTACCGCTCTTCCTCGCGGAGCACCTGCGGCTCGTCCTGCATGTCCGGCGTGACACGTTTCGCCCAGATCCCGGCCACATCGAGGGTATGCGCCTCAATGCCGGCGTTCATGCCGCCCGCCATGATGAGCGCGTTCTTCGGCGCCAGTTGATAGGCGTGGGTGTAGTTGGCCTCGGCACGGGCGAAGTCGCGGCGCGCGGTGTAGAGATCGCCCAGCGCCAGGTAGGGGACGTAGAAATTGGGATAGGTGTCGGCGAGCCGGTGGAAGTACCTCTCTGCATCCTGATCGCGGCCCGCGGCACGTGAGGCATAGCCGAGCGAGATGAGCGCGTAGCGATTCTTCGCGTCGACATCGAGAATGCGGTTGTAGGCGAGGATGGCCTGGTCCGGGTGCCCCTGCTTGACCAGCAGATCGCCGTCGAGCTGCAGGGTGGCCGGATCCTTCGGATTGATCGCGAGCGCCTCGTCCACATCCTGCTTGGCGCGGCCCAGGTCGCCCAGGTGCATTTCGATCGAAGAACGCAGGCGGAGAAGGGGCAGCCGCGCCGGTCCCTGTTCATCGAGCGCACCGATCTGGGTGTGGGCGATGTCGAGCTGCTCCCGGGAAGCGGCGGTCTGCTTCAACGACTGGTACAGCTCCGCCAGGTCCATGTGAATCTGGATGCCGTAAAGGGGCTCCTCGGCAGGCGGGGCGGGCAAAACAGTGAGCACTTTTCGGTACTCTCGTACCGCATCGGGAACCCGATCCTCGATCCGGGCGATCTCCCCGCGGATGGCGTGGAGCCGGTAATACTCGGGATCGAGCCGCTCGGCGCGGGTCAGGTAAGTACCTGCCCCGTCGATGGAGCCCGCGGCGACCTGGGCCTGGGCGGCGGAGAGCTGCAGCCCCAGATCCTTCGGGTCCCCATCGGCTGCCTTGCTGTAGAGCCGCGCTGCCTCGGAGAGCCGGCCAGTGAGCTGGTTGACGTACGCGAGTTCGGCGAGCACGTCGGGGTGCGGGTTGCGAATCGACTGAAGCGCCGTGATCGCGTCGGGGTAGTTGCCCGTTTCAATGTAGAAGCCAGCCAGCGAGCGTTCCACATCCGGATTGCCCGGAGCGCGGCGGCGCGCCAGGTCGAGGTAGTGATTGGCCTGATCGAATTGTTTGAGCCGCTGATACGCAATCGCGAGCAGCACCTCAGCGCGGGTGCTTGGCTCCTTTGCCTCGGCACGGCGGAAGTAATCGATCGCGCCGGTGGGATTGCCGCCCTTGAGGATCATCTCGCCAAGCAGCAGCGCATCATCGACGCGGCCCGGATCGGCGGCCAGCACCTCCCGGAGGAGCCGCTGCGCTTCATCGGTGCGGCCCATCAGGTTGTCGGTCTGCGCTAGGCCGGACATCGCATCCGCAGAGCCCGGCTTCAGGCGCAGTCCACGGCTGTAGGACTCGGCCGAGAGCGCGAGCTGCCCGTTCAGTCGTGCGGCATAGCCAAGCAGGATCCAGAGCTGCGGATCGTTGGGCGAGGCCTGCGCGGCGCGCTGCGCAAACACGACCGCCTCACCGCGCTTGCCCTGCTTGAGCGCGAGTTCGGCCGCACGGGCCAGTCGCGCGTCCTGAATGTTCGACCCCCAGCCCAGCGAGGGCTGAGTCGCCGGCGCCGGCTTGCCCGGGCGTGCCGGGGCGGGAGTCTTCTGCGACGGGCCACCAAGCTGGTACGTTTGCGCGTGTGCGAGCGCGGCGGTGGCGACAATAAAAAGAAGGCTGGCGCGACGGCTCCAGCGGGCAGATTTAGACTTCAAGGGAATCACCCAACAATGGCATATCCATAGAGCTTTGTAATATTGCGTTCCTTGGATGCGCCCTTCCGAGGAGGAGTTCGCTCCAAATCCACAAGTTTCCGTGATGCGATGCATCCCCGAAGCGACGTTTGCCCTCTGAGTAGAGGCAGTGCCCCTCCCCCGAGACCGTGAACCGACACTCCACCCAGGAGGCGGTTGCCCCGGCGCAAGGGGCAGGACCCGGGAAGCGACTGTTTCACTGCGCGCCTCGGACCAGCGGTTTTGCAATCCACTGGCCAATTTGACGTGATTTGGTGAGGAACCTTGGACAGAGCTAGTTCAATCGGGAGTTGGAAACGTCCAATCCCGCTCAGCCTGATTCTACTTACGGCCTGCCTGGTGCATCTGCCGTTGCTCCTGATGCGGCTGCCACTGCGCTCCTACGACACGAACTTTCACATCTTCTTCGCGTCGCATTACGTGCAGCACTGGTTCGATCCCTGGAATGTGAAGTGGTACGCGGGCTTCTCGCAGACCACGTATCCACCACTGCCTCAGCAGTGGATCGCTATGCTGTCGCACCTGATGGGGCTCGACATGGCCTACATGGCCGTGCAGTTCGTCTCCATTCTGCTACTTGCGGTTGGCATGTATCGCTTTGCACGTCTCTGGGTAGATGAGCGGCCGGCCTCGTTCGCTGCACTCGCTGCGGTTCTTGTCGGATCCGAGAGCTTCCTGGTGTACGCCGCCGGTCAGCTGTCGACCACATCAGCCGCCCCGATCTACCTCAATGCGCTGCCTTACCTCTACAGGTGGGTACGTTCGGGCAGCTGGCGATCGTTCTTCAAAGGGCTTGCTCTGTTTGCCGCAGCAGCCGCGGCCCACCACGCGACTCTGCTCTTCGGCTCCGTCTTCTTTGCAGCGCCCGTGCTGGTGCTGGCGTTCCTCGATCGTGATCCGGAGGAGCGCTCCTCAGTCGCTCCGTTCCTCCTGCGTACGGTCGCCATCGCGGTCACCGTCGGTGCCACGATCACCGTTGTGCTACTGCCCTTCTGGATTGCACTGATCAAGAATCCGGTCACACAGACCCCGATCCCGCACGCCAGCCGCGCGAATTACCTGCTCAGCCCGCATTGGGGCATGAATTACTTCGTCGTCCCCTATGGCGCGCTCATTCTGGCGCTGCCCTTCATCATCCTGCGCGGCTCGAGCGTGGTGCGTCTGCGTCCCCTGCTATTCGGCTTCTGGGTCGCCGCCCTGATCGGGGTTGGCGGGACTACGCCGGTGGGTCGCATCCTGCTGGGCCGCGCGTTTGAAGTGCTCACGATGGAGCGCTTCAGCTATTGGGCGACACTGCTCGCACTGCCCTTCGTCGGGCTGCTGGCGAGCGAGCTGATCGATCGCTTCCGCATCAAGGCAGTTGTCGGGTTGGCGCTGCTCGGGGTGCTGAGCTGCGCACTCGCCGTCGCCTGGCTCAGCTACTACCCGGCGGATGCCGCCGACTTCAAGGTGGACTCGGTGGCCGGGTGGCTCAATCGCGATGGCCATGATCGCTATCGCTATGTCACGCTCGGTTTCGGCAACAAGATCTCGCGCCTCGCGCTTGAGACGGACGCCAGCAGCGTCGACGGCGAGTGGAACTCTGGCCGTACGCTGCCAGAGTTGACCGCAAACGGCGCGGGCGTGCTGACCAACACAAAGTACTTCGGTCGTCCGGGTCTCGACGCCCTGCGCGCGATCCTTTATCACGCGGACCACTACGGCCTGAAGTGGGTGCTGGTGCGCGATCCTTATTACGATCCGCTCCTCACCTTTGCCGGCTTCCGGCGGGTGGACGATCTGGAAGACAAGACGATCGTGATCTGGAGCAAGGAAGGCGCGCCGCCTGCTACCCCGGTGAACACGCAACTGATTCCGCCGCACTGGCAGGGGCTGATGTGGGGCACGCTGCCGTTCGGCAGTAGCCTGCTCGCCATCCTGGTGCTGTTCCTGTTGCCGGAGCGCACGGCTCGCGAAGATCTGCGCGACAGCCGTATGGAAGAGCCGGTCGGCACCGAAATCGGAGCCGAGAAGGTGGCGCTATGAAGAGCGGACGTCTTCTCGCACTCTCGATCACCGTTGCGACGATCCTGCTGGTAGCCATCGGCACGCTCCATCCGAATGCATCGGCCGTGGCGCTCGCCGATGCCGGCACCTCGAGCCTGCTGCGGCCCTCCTCGACGCCCGAGGCGGCCGTCGACAACCTGGCGCGGGAGATCGGCCAGCTTCACTGGGCCCAGGCCTACAACAGCCTCGCCAATAAGGGCGAGTTCGCTGAAGCCGACCTGATTCGCGATGTGCAGGGCAGCCACCTCAGCCTGCGCAGCTATGCGACACTTGACCACTTCGACGTGCGTCCCATTCACGCCACAGCGACGGATGCCGATGTGCAACTGAACCTGCGCTGGTCGACCGTGGTCGGCAGCTTCACCGACAGCAAGACGCTGCACGTGGTTCGCGCAGGCGACCGCTGGGCGGCGGAGTGGCCGCTGGTGAAAGAGACACGACTGCCTCCACAGGTCATCCCGGTGAACTACCTGCGCTGGGACGTGATCTATCGTGGACCCGAGGATGACTGGGGCGCGCAGGATGTCGAGTCGCCGCATGTGCGGATCATCGATATGCATCCGGTCGAACGCGGCGATGGCGTGCTGATCATGGGCGAACTGCTCAATGAGGACGTGGTGCCTGCGTATGTTGCGGTGAAGGCGACGCTGGTGGGCAAGAACAAGGCCGTGCTCGGCACGGAGGACAGCTTCGACAAGATCAACCACGTGCTGCTGCCCAAGCAAGTGACACCGTTCCTGATGACCTTCCCCGGGATTGCGCTCGACCAGGTGGGCAGTGTACGGATGGAGCCGGCTTCATCGCTGATCGCGGCCTCGGCCGATCCAGTGATTGCGATCCAGGATCAGCAGTGGCATGCCGGCCCCGGTGCATCGCTGACCGGCAAGCTGCTCGACCAGGGTGGTCAGGTCGTCAATGTGGCACACGTGCTCGCGACGTTCTATGACCAGAACGGTCAACTGGTGTGGGTGGCGGACCACTACATGGATCGCGCGCTCATGCCGCAGACCCCAGCGGACTTCGCCATCACCGTGCCTCCGGACGTGGCGCGCCAGGTCAACAATGAACGCGTGATTGCGGCGTCCTACACGTCGGGTGGTTTGCAATGACCGGACGGCAGGCAGGGTTCGCTCTGATCGCATCGCTGGCTGCCGCGGCATTTGCGCATGCGCAAAGCACGTCGATGATGGTGCCGAAAGAGGTGGTTGCGGGCAAGCCGTTCACCATCCAGACCAGCGGAAGCGGCCCGGCGACGCTCTACATCACCGGGTTTGGACAGGCGCTGCGCCAGCCGGTGCAACTCGGTGAGCCGGCAGCAATTGCAGCTGACGCGCTGCACAATGCAGGCCGCTACGTCGCGCTGCTCTCGGCAGGCGGCACGGTGGAGAAAGCCACGCTCGACGTCACTCCGGGGCCGAAGGTCGCTCAGGTGAGTTTTCTGGCGAAGCCGTCGCGCCTGCCCGTTGGTTTGCACGGAGGAATCACGGGGGCCGTGTATCTCTTCGACTCGTATCAGAATCTAATCACGCAACCGGAGACGGTGGCCTTTCAACTGCGCGGTGGCTCTGGCGGTGGGCCTGCGCGTACGGCGACAACCCGCTATGGATCGGCCTGGACGCAGATGGACTCAGCAGCCAAAGAGGGTACGGTGCAGTTTGTGGCGCGCGCGGGGGACGTCGCCAGCACGCGCATCATCCAGGAGGTGCCGGGCGATCCTTGCGGACTGCATGTGAGCGCGCGGCCGGCGGCGGGGGACAAGGTTCAACTGCAAACCGATCCTCTGCGTGATTGCACGGGAAACCCCGTGCCGGACGGCACCATTGTGACCTTTACGGAAGCGTACGGGCCACGGCAGACGACAGTCGATGTGCCACTGAAGCACGGCATCGCGGAGACGGTGCTGCCCGCCTACCCGGGCGCGAAGATCTCCGCCGCTGCTGGCGTGGTGCTGGGTAACGAGATTCGCTGGGGGCGGCCATGATCGCCTGGAGCTCGCGCCGCGCATTCTTTCCTGTAATTGCCGGAGCCATTGTTCTGAGCGCCGGCTTCAGTGCCATTGCAGAGACACCGACCGTCAAGGTCGAACCATTTTCTCTGCAGGGTCCGCGTGAATTGAATGAACAGACGCGCGCCGCCGTGCTGCGGGACTACGTGGAATCGTGGCAGAGCCTTGCGGGCGCGTTTGAGAGCAACCGGCCGGCGTTGCTCGATCGCGACTTTGTGGGTACGGCGCGGGAGAAGCTGGGCGGTACCATCCGCGAGCAGACGGCTGCGGGACTGACCACGCGCTACGTCGATCATGCCCATGATGTACAGATTGTGTTTTATTCGCCCGAAGGGCTGTCGGTTGAGCTCATCGACACGGTGGATTACGACGTCGAAGTGCGCGACCAGGGCAAGCTCATCGGATCTGAACCGGTGCATGGCCGCTACACTGTGGTTATGACGCCGTCGGAAGTGCGCTGGAGAGTGCGGGTGTTCCAAGCCGACACCGGCGCGCAGTAAGAGCAAAGTTTGAGGCAACGGTTTCGCAAGAATCAGCCTCTTTGTTGTTGCAACAACTGAATTTTTCTTGCGGTGGGAAGTTGTGGGGATGGTTTCAGGGGAGGTGTCAATGATTTCTGTGGTTGTTCCTATCTATAACGAAGAAGAACTGGTCGAACGGTTCCACGAAGCGGTGTCGAATGCGATGGAGGGCATCGACGAGGATTGGGAAGTTGTCTATGTAAATGACGGTTCCCGGGATCGCTCGCTCGAGATTCTCAAAGGCCTGCAGATGGCCGATCCGCACGTCGTGGTCGTCGAACTATCTCGCAACTGGGGCCACATGGGCGCGATCTCTGCGGGTCTCGAGACGGCGCGCGGCGATGCCACCATCCTGATGGATGGCGACTTCCAGGACCCTCCCGAGGTGCTTCCGCAGCTGGTGGAAGCCTGGCGCGACGGCGCCGAGGTTGTGGTGGCTGTCCGCCGCAGCCGCCAGGAGAGCCGCAAGATGCTGGCCGCTCTCTTCCCGCTTTTCTACCGCGTGCTCGGGGCGATCTCAGATTATCCGATTCCGCTGAACGCCGGCATCTTCGGCCTGCTCAACCGCCAGGCGGTCGACTCCATCAATGCTCTGCGCGAGCGCAACCGCTACCTCCCCGGATTGCGCGCGTGGGTCGGCTATCGCAATGCAGTGGTCTACTACGATCGGCATGATCGCGCGGCCGGAGACGGCAAGCTTTCATTCGTCAGCCGGATCAAGTACGCCATGGACGCGATCTGCAGCTTCAGCTACAAGCCGCTGCGGCTTGCGTTCGCGCTGTCCTGCTTCTCGATGATGATCGCCGTCCTGCTGGGTCTTGGCACGATACTGACCAGCGGCTCGATAGGCACGATGACTCTGCTGCTGGCCGCGGCAGTCTTCGTAGTCGGCGCGATGATGCTGCTCTGCCTTGGCGTGCTCGGCGAATACCTGGGCCGTGTCTACGACGAGGTTCGGGCTCGTCCGCTGTCGCTGATCAGCCACGTCTACTCGGCCGAGCAGCCGGTGCGCGGCACACTCGAGGAGATGGAGCCTGCGGAGCGGTTCGGCGTGCGGGTCGCTTAGACGCATTCCGCTGCAAACGACCCTATCCCGTCCTCCTTCACGAAAAGCCGCGCCCGATGGGCGCGGCTTTTCTCTTTCCGGTGGCTGGAGTCCTGAAGTCTAGTGCAACTGCGGCAGTGCCGTGTTCCCAGGGCAGCCCGCCGGGCCTCCGGGCTCGATTGCCGTACCCTCTTCGTAGTCGTTCCAGGTCTCGATGAGCAGGTAGGGGCTGTAGTTCTGCGCAGAGGCATCGCGCCACAGCTTAAGCGTATCGGCAATGGTCTGACCGCAGCGCGCGGAGATGTGACGATTGAGTCCCCAGCCAGCCTTGCTGTCATCGAAGCTGGCCCATGCACCACCGATCGCCAGCTTGTCCGGATGTTTGCTTGCCATGGTGCCGTAGAACTCGCGCAGGTAGCTGTCGCCCCAGTGGCTTCCGTCCGCAGCCCAGCCGCCCTGGCCCGGGCTCACCCATGCGTAGTAGCCATCGATCGCCGGAGCATAGGCGTCGGGCGGGTACTCGTCGATCAGCACTGGCGGGTGCTCCCAGCGGTTCACGTCGGTGCGTACCCGATTCCAATCGATGTGGCGGCCCTTGGGAAAGATGAAGATGACGGGGCGCCCCTCAAAGGTGAGATACGCAGCACGTCCAGGCGCGTCGTTTGCCAGGTAGGTCTTATGGAAGAGCTTGAAGTCTTCGATCGCTTCGTCGGTGGCTCCATCCTCCTGGTCCGGCTCGTCGTACATCATGGCGATGTGAAAGTCCTGCCGCCCGGCTGCGCTCTGCATGAGGGCATAGCTGCGATCGATGAAGGGCTCGCGGTATCCGTACCAGTCCACAACAAAGCCCGAGATGCCCAGGCGCTTTGCCTGGTCGATCTGGTGGCGAATCACTGCCTCGTCATGCGAGGAGTAGTCGACCTTGATGTGCCGGGGATGGCCGAACCAGGCCTCGTAAACGGCGAGGGTCTGCGGGGGTGGCCCGGAGCGCCGCTGCGGCATCTCACTCGCGTGCGTTTGGGTGTGGAAACAACCTTGCAGAGCAGTCACGAACAAGAGGAAGAGGATCGGGAGCGTAGAGAGCATAGTTGGGGGTGTGTTTACAGTCTGTTGAATTTTCGGGCCTCCCAAAGACCGGGAGAGACATCTCAGTTGCAGCACAAAAGCCCTTTGATCCGCAGGCTGTTTGGGGCCAGCGACAGAGTCCGAGGGGATGTCCCGCGCCAGTTAGCGAACGGTTGCGCCTGTCGGCAGGCGCTGTGCTGAGTTGTGCTTGAAGAGGTGACATCTGACAACGTCGGTGAAAAGCAGTATGCCAGAGACGAAGACCCTGCAGGCGCGATTGCTCTCCGGGAGTCTGGTTCTTCTGCTGGGGTCCGGGCTCGCGGCCGCTCTGAACTTCATCTACAACATGGCTGTGGCCCGGTTCCTTGGGCCGGTCGCGTACGGCCATGCCACGGCCGTGTACACGCTGCTCATCCTGATCTCTGCTGTCACGCTTTCCTTCCAGATCGTTCCGGCCAAGGTGGTCGCGCAGCAGGGCACGGCGGCGGCCAAGGGAGCCGTGTACCGCGACTTCCATCGCGGTGCGTGGGCCGGTGGCATCGCCGTGGCCACGGCAATGGTGGTCTTTCGCACGACCATTGCGCACTATCTTCGTCTGCCCAGCCCGCTGCTGGTTGAACTCATCGCTCTCGGCGCGGCTGTTTACGTGCCGTTGGGGAGCCGGCGCGGTTACATCCAGGGCGCGCATGGGTTCCGTAAGCTATCCACCAACCTGGTCATCGAAGGCGTCGCGCGACTCGCCGGCTCCGTGCTGGCGATCTGGGCCGGATGGGGAGTCATTGGGGTCGTCGGCGCGAATACGGCAGCGATCGCGGTTGCGTACCTCGCCGCCATGCCAAAGCTGCCGCCGACTGTGCCGCACCAGCTCGGCTTGCGATATGCGCTGCGCGAATCCATGCAGGCGATTGTGTTCTTCGCCGGGCAGGTGCTGATCAACAACTGCGACATTGTCCTGGTAAAGCACTTTTTCACCCCGGCCATGGCTGGGCTGTATGCCGCGATCGCCATGGTAGGCCGCGTGATTTTTGCGTTCTCGCAAGCGGTGGTGAACAGCATGTTCCCGCTCGTCGCCGGTGTGGGCGACGAGGAGCGACGCGACCTCAAGGTCATCGCTACGTCGCTGCTGCTTGTTCTCTCGATTGGCTCGATCGTGGCATTGGTTCTCCGCCTAGCGCCGGCGTCCATCTGGGCATTGTTCTTCGGCCCGGGATTCACCGTGGCTGGCAAGTTCGGCCTGCCCTACCTGCTCTCGATGTACGCCATCACCACGACGATCTACTGCCTGAGCGTGGTCATGATCACCTACGAGATGTCGTACAAGATCGCGAACACCAGTTGGATCCAGCTCGGATTTGCGGGCGCGGTGGTGTTTGGAATCATCCTGTTTCACGGCTCGCTGCGGCAGGTCATTCTAGTGCAGCTGGTGTTGATGGCCGTCCTCTTCCTGTTCGTTGCGTTTCCCTTCCTGCTGGGTTCTCTGCTCAGCTCGCGCCGGGTCCGCTTCACCGGAACAGGGCGTCCACTGCGCATCCTGCAGCGTGTGCCCGAAGAAGAGGTCGTAGCGACGTTCCTGAAAAGTGAGTTCGACCGGCCCATCTACCATGAGTACCAAGACATGCTGGGCGACATCGTTCATCATCCCGACCTCAGCAATGCGGATGAAAACGCCAAGCGGCGCGCCCTGCTCTTTATTCGACATTTCGCGCTCTGGAAGGAGCTGCCACCGGATACGGAGTGGTACGAAGTCGAGATCCTCGATGCGGATCTGGATCGCATCCGCGTCTTTCCGCGTGCGCAGTGGCGCAAACTGGCACCGCGCTCATTCTGGATTCGGGAGGTTGCAGAGCGGATTCGCCGGCAGCAGGAAGTGAGCCCAGGTGCGTTCGAGGTGAAGCTCTCAGCGATCGGGTCGCGGCTTGCGGAGAATGACGATCTTGGTTCAGTGCTGCTGATTGGGGTGAACAATCGGGAGCCCTTGACCATCCTGGACGGCAATCACCGGCTGACCGCCTCCATGCTGACTGCCCCGCCGACCACACGAAGTCTGCGCTTCCTGTGTGGTCTTTCGCCGCACATGAACGAGTGCTGCTGGTACGCCACCAACCTTTCAACACTCTATCGATATGGCAGGAACGTCTTGAAGCACATCGTGCATGACCACGAAGCGGAATTAGAACGGCTCCTTCAGCGTGCCAGCTAACGATTTCCTGCATCTAAGCTGTAGCCTGCCGGAACGGCGTTCTTCTCCGCTGAGAGATGCGTCCGGGCCACGCAAACCGGAACGAACGGTCATCAGATAGGAGAGATATGACGACACGTCGTGTAGTGGTAGCAAAAATTCCAGACCGCGTCACCAACGAGAGTGCGCGGTCCTTCTGTGCCGAGGTGGAGGGATCGATGGAGGCGGACCGGCCTTGTCTGGTCCTGGACTGCTCCGCGATCACGCTCCTCGATCAGCGAACTACCTTTATGCTCGTGTGCTGTCTCGAGTCAGCGATGAAGCGCAACGGTGACGTGCGCCTGGCGGGTGTGTCGGCTGAATCGAAGGCGATGTTGGCCAGGATCAACATCCTGCGGCTGTTTGAGGATTTCGCCACCGTGGATGAGGCGATCAGCAGCTACGAGCGGCGTCCACTCGACCCGCTCTCCGAGACAGGAAGCTTCGAGAATGTCGCATCCGCACCGGAGTCGATCGCGTGAGTGTGACCTGCCGCCAAGACACGAAGAGAACGCTACGAGAAGCCTGCTTTCGCGCGACCGCGCTGTGCGTCCTGATGGGTCTCACCCTGCAGGCCACCACCCCAAATCTCGCTGCTCAGCAACCGACCCCGACGACACAGCAGGAGACGTCCCCCCAACAGCCTGCTCCTGCAGCGCCAACTCCTGCGATCACGGGCAATGCTGCACCGATGCCCGAGGCGCCGGATGCAAGTGTCGCACCGCCCGCGCCAACAAGCAGCAGCGCCGCCGAGCCGCAACAGAATCCTTCCGGGCAGTCTCCGGTAGGCACTGCGGCAGCTCCCGCTGAAAAGGGCGTCGGCATCGCAGCATCCCGACCCGCCGGGGCGGTAATCGCTCCCGCGAAGCAGAGGCGCACCCGCGCGCTGGCAGTGCGCGTCGGACTGCTGGTCGGCGCAGCTGTAGCCGTCGGAACCGTGGTGGGTCTGAGCGAAGCCAGCCCCAGCCGCCCACACTAATCCCGGAGCTCAAGTTATGACTAACTTCGATCGGCCAAAACCCTGCTTCGTCAGCTTCTCCGGCATGGATGGCGCTGGCAAGAGTACACAGATCGAGTATTTGCGCCGTGAGCTCAGCGAACGCGGGCTGCGTGTTTCGCTTGTAACGTTCTGGGATGATGTCGCCCGCCTGACGCAACTGCGTGAGGTCAGCGGGCACAAGCTGTTCGGCGGCGACAAAGGCGTGGGTTCGCCCGAGGCGCCAAAGAACCGCAGAGACAAAAACGTGCGCTCCTGGCCGATGTCGTTAGTGCGGTGCTTCCTCTACTTCGTGGACGCGGTTTCGTTGCGCTCTGTCGTCCGCCGCTCACTTCTTTCGAATGCTGATGTCGTCATCTTTGACCGCTACGCTTATGACGAACTCGTGAATCTGAACCTGCGCAATCCACTGGCTCGGCTCTACGCGCGATTGATTCTCGCATTTGTCCCTCGGCCAGATGTGAGCTACATCCTCGACGCGGACCCTGTGGCTGCGCGCGCGCGCAAGCCTGAGTACCCGGTGGAATTTCTTCACCTCTGTCGAGCGTCCTACGCTGCTCTTTCACGTGTCGCTGGTGGACTTACAGTTGTTTCGCCCATGCCTGTCGCGGATGTTCGACGGGAAGTTCTCGCTAAGATAGCACCGGTGCTGCCGGAAGTCATCAGCCTGGCTCGGTAATTGCTTCAGCTTTTCCCTCCCCCAGTTTTCGTATGACCAACACTCGACGAGCCGTTCACCCGTCGATGCAAAAGTTGCGCCTATGCTTTGTTCTTGAACGGGACCGCGCGACGCAGGCAATTTCTTATTGGTTGCCCTATAGGCAACTAAAGAAGTGGCTTTGTGCATTCTTACTCACCGCATTCGTTTGTTCACGGTCTGGGGCAAGGTCAATGAGGAAGTTCTGGTTCGCTCTCGCTATCGGTTTGCTATTTGCACTTCCTGGCTTTGCCAGCGTCACGGTGACTAGCCCTGCCGCTAGCTCCACGGTGACCTCTCCGGTTCACTACGTCGCCTCAGCCACGACATCGACCTGCGCCAGCGGCGTCGCGTCCATGGGCATTTACATCAACAACTCGCTCACTTACGTAGTAAATGGCACGTCGCTGAATACAAGTCTTACCTTCGCAAACGGGAGCTATGACACTGTCGTCGAGGAGTGGGACCACTGCGGTGGCGCGTCGTACGTGCACGTGCCGATCACAGTCTCGACGGGCACGAACCCCGGCGGGGGGGCGCCCGGGGTGACAGTTGCAACTCCGGCGCCGAACAGCACGGTGACATCGCCGGTGACTTACCAAGCGACGGCCAGTACGAACACTTGTGCCAGTGGCGTCGCGTCGATGGGCATTTACGTCAACAACAATCTGGTCTATGTCGTGAATGGCTCATCGCTGAACACGCAGCTTTCGCTCGCTCCAGGCGCTGAGCACACAGTGGTCGAAGAATGGGATCACTGCGGAGGCGCCGCTTACACCACGATCAATCTCACCGTTGCGAGCAGCACGACGACGGCTCCGACAGTGACAATCAGTGCGAGCCCTGCCTCGATCAATGCTGGCGCTAGCTCCACTCTGAGTGTCTCCGCCACCAACGCGAGCAGCGTGACCCTGACCGGCTCTGATGGAAGCAGCTACACACTGAGCGGAACCGGCGGCACACAAACGGTCACCCCGAGCACGACGACTACCTACACCGCGGACGCTTCGGGCTCAGGCGGCAGCGCAACTGCCAGCACGACCGTCACAGTGGCGGCGGCCAGCGGGCCGAACCCCATCAATCATGTGATCTTCATGCTGCAAGAGAATCACTCGTTCGATAACTACTTCGGCATGTTGAATCCTTATCGCTCAGCAAACGGATACACCGTGAGTGAGGATGGGCACACGTACACAGTCGATGGCATCGATGACAAATTGAATACAACGAACGTCACGGATGAAGGCGTGTCGATTCCGTTGTTCAAGTTGCGGAGCACCTGTGTGGACGACATGAGTTCGGCATGGCTCGAGAGCTATGGCGATGTGAACCGCTACAACTTCCTCACCTCCCGGCCCATTCTGATGGACGGTTTCGTCCACAACGCGGAAGGCTTCGCCAAGAACTGTAACGCGAGCGGCACCTGCTCGGGTGCGTTCACCGATACGGAAGGTAAGCGCGCAATGGGCTACTACGATCAGGGATTCCTGAACTACGACTACTATATGGCGTCGCAGTTTGCTGTGTCGGATCGCTGGTTCTCACCTGTGTCTAGCAAGAGCATCCCAAATCGCATCGCCACCTTCACGGGCGGCACGACTCAGGGCCTCGTCTTCGATCCCGGCACGAACGATCACCTGCCGCAGCTCGGGATTGAGACGATCTTCCAGGAGCTTGATAACGCAGGTGTGTCGTGGAAGATCTACTACTCCGCAACACAGGGCTTCTGCACTGCGGGGAGCGCGTGCGGTTCTGGCTCGAGTAATTATCCCGCAACAACATTCCTGACCTTCTCGTATGCCAACCGATACTTCTACGCGAACTCGTCCGGCGCGGCTTGCACCGGCACGACGAGAGCGTCAAGCGTGGTGGGTGATACGTCGAACTCCTTCTGCATCGATCCGAATCACATCGCACCGGTTGGGAACTATCTCAATGACGCGAAGAACGGCACATTGCCCAGCTTCAGCTTCATCGAGTCCGGGTCTGGGTTGAATGACGAGCATCCTGGCTCGGGCAATTCGGTGCTCACCGGTCAGTCTGAAGTGGCGAAGCTGGTCAACGCATTGATGACTAGCCCGTCCTGGAAAGACTCGGCCTTCTTCCTCGCCTATGACGAGGGAGGTGGCCCCTACGACCACGTGCCGCCGGTTGCCGGGCACTCCAACGACAAGACCAGCGCATCGTTTGGGACGCTGCCGGACATCTCGAGCATCGCAGTGAATGCCGACAGTTACCAGCCCTGCCTGCCCAGTGGCGGAACACCGACTGTGCACTGCGACCTCACGCCGTCACTCCCCGGCGCACACTCTGGAGATGCAACGACGGCCTACGGTTTCCGCGCTCAACTCGGCTTCCGCGTGCCCAACTTTGTCGTGTCCCCGTTCGCGCGGCGTCACTACGTGTCACACATTCCGATGGATCATACAGCCATCATCCGCTTCGTTGAGAACCGGTTTATCGGCAGCTCTGCACATCTGACTGCACGGGACGCAGCGCAGCCAAACCTGCTGGACTTCTTCGACTTCAACAACGCACCATGGGCGACCCCGCCGACGCCACCCGCGCCGGTTACGCCTGCCTCGCTGGGCTACAACTCCTGCACGCCCGCCAGTTTGTAACTGCTATTTGCACGACTGGCGCTTCAGGCCGGCTCATTGCCGGCCTGTTTCTTTCTGGAGCGTCGGATGTGTGCTGCTCACGAGCACTGCGGCCGAGACAGAGACCTGCGCAGACGGCGAAGGCGTCCCTATAGAACGCTGCAGTTTATTGTGCCTCGGGCCTGTGCGTGGGCCGCCCCGCTCTTGAGCAGGGCGGATTTACTTTCGATTCGGCGGCGGCGGCTGACTCTTTTGTGTCGCGGAGCCAGGTGCGACATCAGCGGCGACGTCTCGAGTAGCCTGAGCGGTCATTCCATGTCGGGGCATGCCACATCCAGGGCACGACTCCGTGATCTTCTTAATCTCCGCCCCACAGCAAGAGCAAAAGGCAGCCATATCCCATCCATCAGCGCTGAAGTACGGCAGCACATACCATCGCAGTTTTCCTGTTATGCGTACCGTTGATCTTTGGATTGCAACGCCTCGGCCGCCGATTCACTTTGTGCTGAAGGGTGCAGTCGTGAGCCCGCTGGAAAGCAGCGTGCCTACTTCCCTGATGGCAGCAACCATCCACGAGTGAGGTAGTCGCTGAGCGTAATCGTAATCAGTATAAGCAGCCAGAAGATGCCCACTGCCGCACTGACCCGCACGAGCTTCGAGTCGAAGAGCACCTCCATGAAGAAGAGCCCGATCAGCGCAGCCTTCGTTGAAGCGATTAGCACCGCGACCGGCAGACTGAGCCCGCCCAGGTCCACAAGTCCGAGCAGTGAGGTCAGCAGCGTGAGGCAGAGAAGGCCACCCCAGGTGAGCAGCAAGGTTCGCGTCCTGGTCTGGTGCATGCTCATTTCAAGTGAGCTCCCGGGATGTAGAAGATGGCGAAGAGAAAGACCCAGACGATATCGATGAAGTGCCAGTACAGACCAGCGACGGAGATGGGCGTGGAATAGTCGCCGTCCAAGGATCCGAAGAAGATGCGGTATCCCAACGTTCCCAGCAGGCCGAGCCCGATCATCATGTGTAGCGCATGCAGGCCGGTCATGATGAAGTAGAAGACGAAGAACATTTGCACGGGGCCAGCCATCTGCCCAGCTTCGTGGAAATTCAGTCCCGGTACCTTCGCATCGCGATAGTGCAGGTAGTACTCGGTAAACTTCATGCCGAGGAAGATGACGCCGAGCAGCATCGTTGTGATCAGCATTCCGAGGCAGCGGATCATACGGCCGACCTTAGCGCTCTCGACCGCAAGCGCCATGGTGAGACTGCTGCAGATCAGCGTGGCCGTATTCACCGCACCGATGAGGTACTCCATCTCGCTGCTTCCCTTCGTAAACTCGGAGGGGTACCAGACGCGATAAACTGTATAGGCCGTGAAGAGTGCTCCGAACAGCAACGCCTCCGTGAGTAGGAAGATCCACATGCCGAATGTGGCGGTGTCACGCTGCTGCTCCGGGTTGTTGAACTGCTCGCGTAAGGCGAGTTGAGGAGTGCTAGCCAAGACCGAGCTCCTCCTTTTGCGCTGCGAAGTCGTAGGCCTTCCAGGTCACCACTGGTGTCGCTTCGAAGTTGTGCTTCGGAGGCGGTGACGGTGTCTTCCATTCAAGGCCTGTTGTGCGCCATGGATTAGCCGGTGCCGGCGCACCGTACTTCCACGACCAGATCAGGTAGAGCAACGGAACCACATAACCGACGCCCAGAATCGATGCGCCTGCCGTGGACAACACGTTCAGGTCATGGAACTCCGGTGGGTAGGCAGCATAGCGACGCGGCATGCCGAGATACCCGAGCACGAATTGGGGGAAGAACGTCAGGTTGAACCCGATGAAGACAGTCAGCGCGCAGAGTTTGGCGATGAACTCCGGATACATCCTGCCGCTGATCTTGGGCCACCAGTAGTGGATGCCTCCAAGGAATGCCATCACGGATCCGCCGACCATGATGTAGTGGAAATGGGCGACCACGAAATACGTATCCGTCACATGCACGTCAAGCCCGAGCGCCGCGAGAAATAGTCCGGTCATACCGCCGATGGTGAACAGTCCCACAAAACCGATGGCGTAGAGCATCGGCGTGGAGAGTTCGATTGAGCCGCGGTACATCGTTGCTGTCCAGTTGAAGACCTTGATTGCGGAAGGCACGGCGACGAAGTAGCTGAGCAATGAGAAGGCCATGCCAGAATACAGCGACATGCCTGCCACAAACATGTGGTGGCCCCAGACCAAAAACGATAGAACCGCGAGCGCGACGCTCGAGTAAGCCACTGCCTTGTAGCCGAACAGCGGCTTGCGAGAGAAGGTCGGAATGATTTCACTGACGACCGCCATCGCTGGCAGCACCATGATGTAGACGGCTGGGTGCGAGTAGAACCAGAAGAGGTGCTGGAAGAGGATTGGATCGCCACCCAGGGCTGGGTCGAAAATACCGACTTTGGCTATGCGTTCAACAGCGACCATAAGCAGGGTGATGGCGAGAACCGGTGTGGCAAGCACCAGAATCACGCTCGTCGCATACATGGACCATATGAAGATGGGTAAGCGGAACCATGTGAGGCCGGGTGCGCGCATGCGGTGCACCGTAGCGATGAAGTTCAGCCCGGTCAGAATCGAAGAAAATCCGTTGATGAAGATGCCGATTGCCGCAGCCGTCACATAGGTGACCGAGTAGGTGGTGCTGAAGGGCGTGTAAAAGGTCCATCCGGTGTCTACGCCTCCGCGCGCCAAGGCGTAGATCGTGACCGTGCCGCCGAGCATGAACAGGTACCAGCTCAGCAGGTTGATGCGGGGAAATGCCAGATCTTTCGCGCCGATCACCAGAGGCAGCATGAAGTTCCCAAGCGTGTTCGGAATGGATGGGATCAGAAAGAACCACACCATAATGATCCCGTGCATGGTGAACAGCTTGTTGTAGGTCTCTGGATCTACGATCAATCCGTTAGGCGTTAGCAGTTGCAGGCGCATCAGTAGCGCAAAGGCGCCGCCTACAAAGAAAAAGAAGGTGATCGAGAAGACATAAAGCAGACCGATGCGCTTGTGGTCGGTGGTCAGCAGCCAGGACAGGATGCCAGTCTCTTCTTCGAGATAGTTCTTCTTCACATGGACCGCAAGCGCTTTCGTCACCATCAGTGCACCCCTGGCTTGATACCGTTCGGCTCCCGCGAACCGGCGGGTGGCGGTTCTGGATCATTCACGTACTCGGGCGAGCCTTGGGTGGCTCCCGTCGTGGGTGGAGCGGTGGGCTCAGAACCGATGGCCTTGATGTAGGCGATGAGCGCGATGACATCGTCCTCGGAGATCTGTCCCTGGTAGGTCGGCATCAGGTCCTGGTAGCCTTCGACAATCTGCGCCTTCGGCTCAAGGATCGACTGTCGCAAGTAGGTGTCATCTGCCTTCACTGCCCCGCCTCCGGCTAGACTGACGGTCTCGCCGTACAACCCGATCAGACTCGGTGCGCGCCCGTGACCCGAGTAGTGGTGGCAGTTGCTGCATGCGTACTGGTGGAAGAGCTTCTCTCCTGTAGAGGCCAGTGAGCCCTCGGCAGCGCCATGATCGAGCCACGCTCGGTATTCCTCGGGGGAGAGCGCGTAGATCCAGCCGGTCATCTGCGAATGGTTGGTGCCGCAGTACTCAGCGCAGAAGAGGTGATAGATGCCGGGCTTGGTCGCACGAAACCAGATCGTTGTGTAGCGCTTCGGCAGAACGTCCTGCTTGATGCGAAACGCGGGCACATAAAAGCTATGAATGACATCTTCCGAGATCATGTCGAGTCGGATGGAACGGCCTACTGGCACATGCAGTGTGTTGATCTCGCGCTGTCCGTCCATATGCTGCAGCTTCCACATCCACTGCTTGGCGACGACGTACACGTCTTCGGCATTGTCGGGTGGCCTTTCAATCTGGAAGTAGAGCTTCACGCCGTAATAGAACATGCCCATGAAGATCAGGAATGGCAGCACGATCCAGGTAACTTCGGCGGGTATGTTCAATGCGGTCTGGGCCGGTAGTTCATTCGGTGAGCGCCGGCGATATCTCCATGCCGAGTAGATAAGGAACGCGGCGATAGCGAACCCGACGGTGCCCGTGATCGCCACCATGACCCAGAAGAACAGGTTGTAGTTCGGGGCGATGGAGCTCTGGAAAACGATGGCGAGCAGCAGCATCAATGTGTCTCCCCAGGGTCCTTCGCACGATAACGGCGCAGGTCGGTACGAAAGAGGAGCGTGAAGCCAATCGCCATGAGAACGAGCGTCAGGATACCGGCCCCGTGCAGTAGGTTGAGCACGGTCGCGCCATACTTACCTGTCGTCGGGTCGTAGTGATAGCAGAACAGAAGCACCTCTGCCACTGGCGAACTGATACGGTGCTCGGATGACTCAACCAGACCGAGACGCAGGTCCTTGGGCTCGTATTCGACACCATAGAAGTAGCGTGACAGCTTGCCCTCAGGCGTAAGCAGCATGATGCCGCTGGCGTGCAGGAACATCTTTGTCGCCGGATCGTAGCGGTAGTGAAAGCCGATAGCATCCGTGAGCGCGTGAATGGATTCCGGTGACCCCGTCAGGAAGTGCCATCCCGCACTGGAGGCGTGGGGGCTGTAGTCCTGAACGTAGAACTGCTGCTTGGCAAGAGCCTCCTGCGGAGTCTCTGCCGGATTGAAGCTGAACGCGACAAACTCAAAGTCTTTACCGGGCTTGAGAGAGAGAGGTCGCAATCCTGCGATGACGCCGCTCAGGATCTGACTGCAGAGCATCGGGCAGGTGTAGTAGACCGGGACCAGCACCACCGGGCGTTTGCCGAAGTAGTCGCGCAGATGAACGGCTCTTCCGTGCTCATCCGTGAATGGCAGGTCGAGCGGGACTGCCGCATTCAGTCGCTGCGTGATGCCGATGTCGTGCAGTTGGCTCGGCAGCCGCGCGGGGCTGGGCGCGCCCGGCTGTGCCATGACCAGCATTGGTGTGCAGAGGACAACGAGCAACAGCCACTTCATCGCGGTTCCACCTGTGCGCGGCTTTCGAATCCCGTCAGCGGATCGCCCTGCCGCGGCATGTAGTAGAGATTCGGCGGAGGTGTCGGTGCCGGTGGAATGCCACGCTGTGCCGTCAACTCGATAGCTCGATCGATTGGGATGTTCACTGTTCCTTTCGTCCGATCTGCCCAGCTATAGGTGTGCAGGGCGTGATCCTCCGCTGCTCGCATTTCTGCCAGATCGTGCGGCGGGTCGCTTTGCAGACGCGGCTCTGGCGGCAGCTGACGGCCATAGGGTGCGGTCATCGCGTAGGGTCCGCGCACGGCGATTGCGCGCTCACGCGCGAAGCGATGAAACATGAGTAACAGGACGAGCCCCGCGGCACAGAGGAACGCGCCGATAGCAACTCCCGTCCACACCACGCCTTTGGCGTTGATGTCAGTGTGTTCGTAGCGGACTGTGTCCCGCTTCAGTTCCATGACGCGCCTCGCAAGCTCACCCGCCCTCGCTCGAGATCAGGCTGCATGCTTCAAAGCCTCCTTAAGATTGACCGCATGTTCCGGCAGCAACGGCCGCTGCCGCAGCTGCCAAAGAAATCCGCCGACCCAGAGACATCCAAAGCCCAAGGGCAGCACGAACTGCAACCAGTGCAGTTGCAGTCCCTGTGGATAGAGGTCGGGCATGACGACCCAGTACAGATTGACCAGCCGCATCACAAGCAGCAGTGCCACTACTCCGGTCAACAGGCCCGGCTTCTGCTTCAGGTTCTTCGAGAGCAGCAGCAGGAAGGGCACGATGAACTCAAGCAGGATCAGAGCGGCGCCGACTGCCTTCCACGATCCATGCCAACGCGCGAGATACCATGGAATCTCGCCCTTCAGATTGCCAGACCACACGATCAGTAACTGCGAAAAGGCAAAATAGGCCCAGAGCATCACAAACATGAGCAGGAGCTTGCCCAGGTCCGAGACGATCTTTGGGCTGGCGAAGCGCTGGAGCGGGCTGAAGCGGGCCAGTAGTGCGATCGAGCAGATCGCCAGGCTGATCGCCGTCATCCCCTCCCCCGCAACAAACAGGAAGCCCCACATCGTGGAGTACCAGTCGCTGAAGATCGACTCCGCCCAGTCCACGGATGAGAAGGTGACGGTGAACACGTAGAGGATCAGTCCGATGGGGCTGATGCGCTCAAACTTCTCCTGCTGACTTCCCTGTTCGTCCTCGCGTACCGACCAGCGATTCAGGATGTAGGTTAGCCCAATCCAGATGGCAAAGTAGAGCACCGCGCGGATGGTAAAGAAAGGGGCATTCATGTAGCCGGCGCGATGGCGAAGCACATCGTCAGCCGCCACAATCTGCGGATGTGACCAGGGATAGAGCGCATGCAAACCGAAGAGGAGTGGCACGAAAAGAACGGCAAGACCCGGAAGAGTACGCGTGGCCGCCTCGAAGATACGGCGTGTGACGACGCCCCAGGCTCCGCCAGTCATGTATTGCGTCATGAGCAGCCCGAGGGAACCGAGCGCGATGCCGAGGAAGAACAGGTAACTGACCAGATAGGAGCGGAAGAACTGTGCAGAGTTGAAGAGTCCGCCGATGCCCGCAAGTACCGCAAGGATGACGCCAGCCAGCAAGGCACGCCGCTCCCACAGACGCACTTGCTGCGTCAGCTCGGCACCGGGATCGAAGCGGTGGCTCATCGCACCTGCTCCAAGGCGGCGCGGTTCGCCGGCGGCACATCGGCTACGGTGGCGTTCCGGCTCAGTTGCAGCGCCCGGACATACGCAACAATCGCCCACCGATCCGATACATCAATCTGATTTTGGTAGCTCATCATGGCGCCGTATCCATGCGTGATGACCTGGAAGAGATAGCCTGGAGGCGCCTGGCGCAGGCGATCGCTGTGCAGGTTGGCCGGCCACTTCACGCCGCGGCGCGTGATCATGCCGTTGCCGTCACCGATGCGGCTGTGGCAAGGGCTGCAGTAGATGTTATAGCGCTCTTCCCCACGCAGCAGAACACCACGCGTCACCGGGACCGGGATTGTCTGCAGAAACTCGCCGTGCATCTCTCCGGTGTGGACCGGGTTCAAGAGGTCTAGTTCATCGCGAGCCACGGTGCCGGCCGGGACGGGCCGGGCGGAGCGGCCATTGGTGAAAAAGCGGCTCGCCTGCAGAGGCTGGTAGCGCGGCTGGTCCTGCATGTCGCGGCGACAGCCGCAGACCGCTGCAATCAGCAGAATGGACGCAAGCCCTGCTGCCCATTGATCGATTGCGCCGCTGTGCTGACCCTGTTTCAATTCAGTCACTCCTGATCGATCGTCCAGACGTTGAGAGAGCCGCGATCGACGAGTTGCCGGCGCGTCTGCTCGGCGGAGAAGAGCGGATCTGCCGCTTCGATACACAAGAAGAACCGATCGGAAGAGGCTCGCGCGAACCGCTTCAGGTTGAACACCGGGTGATGGAGCAGCGGCAATCCGGCAAGCCAGAGCGTGCCGAAGAAAGCCGCCAAGGCGGCAAACAGCACAGACAGCTCGAACATGATGGGGACAAAGGCGGGCCAACTGTTGAGAGGGCGTCCGCCGATGTTGGTTGGGTAGTCGATAACGGCTACGTAGAACTGCAGCGCCCATGCGGTAATGCAGCCGAGCACGCCGGCGGCCAGCACCATCTTCGGGATCGGATCTGTGCCAGGCACAATTTCATCCAGTTCCTTGAGCGGGTACGGCCCGTACACCTCGAAGCGCCGATACCCGTACTCGCGCAGGGAGCGCGCAGCCTGCACGACCTGATCCGGCGAATCGAATTCGCCGGCCATTCCGTAGATGGGGATCTCGATCACTTCTCGCTCCCACCACCCGGCTTCGAATAAGGCAGCAGCTCACGAACTTCAAAGATCGAGATCATGGGCAGGAACCGCACAAACAGCATGAAGCAGGTGACAAACAGCCCGACCGATCCGATCAGCAAGGCGTTGTCCCAGAAGGTCGCGACGAAATTCGCCCACGATGAGGGCAGGTAATCCCGGTGCAGTGACGTGACCACGATCATGTACCGCTCGAGCCACATGCCGTAGAGCACGACCGCGGCAACGGCGAACAGCCGCTTCGGGTTCAGCCGGACGCTGCGGAACCAGAGAGCCTGAGGGATGAGGACATTGCAGAGCAGGGTGCCCCAGTACGTCCAGGCGTGCGGACCGATGAGGCGGTTGTGCACCATCGCCATCTCGTACGGGTCGCCACCATACCAGGCAGTGAACGGCTCGATGACATAGGTGTAGGCGAGGATCAACCCCGTCGTCAGCATCATCTTGGCACAGTTATTGAGGTGGCGCTCAGTGATCAGGTTCTTGAGTCCGTAGACACTGCGCAGCGGGATGGCCAAAATCAGTACCATCGCGAATCCGGAGTAGATGGCGCCTGCCACAAAATATGGCGGGAAGATGGTCGAGTGCCACCCGGGCAGGATAGCGATCGTAAAATCGAAGCTGACCACCGTGTGTACCGAGAGTACGAGTGGTGTTGCCAGACCGGCAAGCAGCAGAGATGCCTTCTCGTGCCAACGCCAGTGACGTGATGCACCACGCCAGCCGAGCGAAAGAACGCCGTAGAACGCATAGCCAGTGCGACTCTTGGCGCGGTCGCGCAAGCTGGCGAGATCCGGAACCATGCCGAGATACCAGAACACCAGCGAAACGATGGCGTAGGTTGACACCGCAAAGACGTCCCACACCAGCGGGCTGCGAAACTGTGGCTGGATGTTCATCGTGTTCGGGTACGGCAGAAGCCAGTACAGCAGCCAGGGTCGGCCGAGGTGAAACACGGGAAACAGCCCGGCGCAGAGCACGGCGAAGATGGTCATTGCTTCTGCGAAGCGGTTGATGGAGTTGCGCCACCCCTGGTTGAGCAGCAGCAGGATCGCAGAGATGAGCGTGCCCGCGTGGCCGATGCCGATCCACCAGACAAAATCAGCGATGGCGTATCCCCAGGCGACCGGCACCTGGATACCGAAGATACCCACCCCGCGGTAAAACAGCCATGTGACCGACACAAAGAACAATATGGTGCCGATGACGCCGGTACCGAAGGTGACATACCAGAACACGGGCACCTTCCGAGTCAGCACGATCGATGTGATCTGGTCAGTGACCGAGCGGAAGGTCTGCCCCGCGGCAATGACGGGCAGCGTCGTTCCCGGCTCGGTGGGCCGTTGCGCTTCCTCTTGCAATGCCTGCGTGGTGGTCACGGCTCAGCCCTTCCTGATCTCGGGATTGGGATTGTCGAGTTCTGCCGTATAGGTGGTACGCGGACGCGTGTTGAGTTCGGCCAGCAGCGCGTAATCGAGCTTCTCTGCTTTCCGCGCAAGCACCTCGCTTCCCGTCTGGTTCAGATCGCCGAAGACGATCGCCCGTGTCGGGCACGCTTGCTGGCACGCAGTCTGCACTTCACCATCGTGGATCGATCGGTCGTCGACTTGCGCGCGTATCTCCGCCTCACGAATGCGTTGCACGCAGTAGGTGCACTTCTCCATAACTCCGCGGCTACGCACCGTCACGTCTGGATTGCGCTGCAGCTTGATCGATTCGGTCGTCCAGTCCTGGAACAGCACGAAATTGAATCGCCTGACTTTGTAAGGACAGTTATTGGAGCAATAGCGCGTTCCTACGCAGCGGTTGTAGACCATGTCGTTCAGGCCATCCACGCTGTGCTGTGTTGCCTGCACAGGACAGACAAGTTCGCACGGCGCGTCCTCGCATTGCATGCAGGGTACCGGCTGGTAGTACGCCTTCGGATTTGCCGGGTCACCCTCGTAGTAGGTATCCACGCGCAGCCAGTGCATGGCGCGCCGCTTCAGCACCTGGTCCTTGCCGACAACGGGAATGTTGTTCTCTGCCTGGCATGCCACCACGCACGCGTTGCAATTTACACACCGTGTCAGGTCGATGGACATGCCCCAGGCCCGACCTTCGTACTTCCACTTGGGATAGAGACTGAGCGCTTCCGACGGTGTCTTCGATTTCTTCTTCGCGAACTCGGGCTCGTGCCGGTAGTGCTCCACGCTGCTGTGCAGCACAATGTCTCGACCCTCCATAGTCTGCTGCAACTGCGTGGTCGCGAGTGGAAAGTCAACGTCCAGCTTTCGTAGCGTGACACCAGAACCGGACCACATCTGGTCCGAGTAGCGTAGGGGATACACATCGAAACCGGCGCCGTTTCCCGCACGACCCACGCTCCATCGTCCCCAGCCGAGGTGCACGGTCGCCGACTCATCCGGATGCCCGGGCAGCACCCAGATATCGCCCTCGACACTCTGGTCGCGATAGCGAAGCGCAACGCGATTCTGGCTGATCAGCCCCAGCCGTTTTGCAGTCGCCGGGCTGAGGTAGACAGCGTTATCCCACGTCAGCTTGGTCATCGGCTGCGGCAACTCTTGCAGCCAAGCATTGTTCGCATAGCGCCCGTCATAGAGATACGGATCCGCACGAAAGACGAGTTCCAGACCATTCACCACAGCCGGCGATGCAGTTGGCAGAGTGCTGATCTTCCATGCGGGTGTGATCGGCGGGAACGCCGTCTGCGGCACCATGCCATCGTGCAGCGCCTGGCGCCACCAGGACTCGAAGTCACTCGCGTTCGCCTGAGTCTTCCAGTAAGCGCGGACGATATCGTGACCAGAACGAGCAATAGGCGAGGTGAGCACGAGATCCAACACCTCGAGCTGCGACCGGCTCTCGTAGAGTGGCTCGATCATCGGCTGCAGCAGAGTCACCGTGCCATCGAACGCGCGCGCGTCCCCCCAGGTCTCCAGGAAGTGAGACTCGGGGGGACTCCACGTGCACTCCGCTGATGTTTCATCGTGGTGTTGAGTGACGTGAATCGACATCGCGACCTTGTGCAGGCGATCGCCAAACTTGAGATCGACAGGCGCGTCATACGCCGGATTGCCGCCAAGTATCAACAGGACGCTCACGGCACCGCGCTCCATGTCAGCGACGAGCGTGCGGATGGAAGCAATCTGATCGACCGGCTCAACCTCAATGGGGGCCGTGTACAGAACAGTTCTTCCGGCGTTGTCGAGCTTGCGGTTAATTGCGTGCGCCAGTGTGTGGACGGCCGCCGACTGATGCGAGCCGGCGATCACGATGGACGATCCGCTATGCGCGGCGAGATCGTGCGCCACCGCGGCGCACCAGGCCTGATGCGGTGTGGCGGAGTCAGCGCTGACTCCCTCGACTCCGAGCACGGCAGCGATCTGGCGCGCAACCTGCTCCACCTCCGCATACCGCACCGGCACACGATGATCCGCCTTGCCGCCGGTCGGGGTCATGGTGCTCTCGGCGACGTAGAGCCGATTCATATCCAGCCGGTCGCCCTGCACGCGTCGTTCGGCAAAGTCGTGCGCATAGCGGGTGGAGCGGTCGCCACACGCAAGGAAATCCGAGTCGAGCGACAGCACCACATCGGCCTTGCGGAAATTGTGAAGAGTATTCATCGGCTGGCCGAAGGCCGCTAGCGCGCTCTGGTAGGCGGAGTGCTCGCCAGCGGGCTCATACTGATGCCATTGCGCAGCGGGGAGTGCGTGCAGGACTGCGCGGATTTGCGCAGCCAGCACTGGTGAGGTGACCGCTCCGGTGAGGATGCGGAACCCTGCGCCATGTGCAGGCTGCAGCTGGCGTAGAGCTTGTGCAAACGCGAAGGCGAAGTTATCCCAGCTCTCCTCGTTCGCCTGGTGACGGATATTCTTCGCGCGATCCGGATCGTACAAATCCAGCACCGACGCCTGCGCGTGGACGGAGGTCGCGCCCAGGCTTGCCGGGTGATCTGGATTGCCTTCGATCTTTGTGGGCCGGCCAAGATGCGTCTCGACCAGCACGCCCTGTGCGGAGCCCGGCCCCGGAACGGCAGTCGCGTAGTACTTGGCAACGCCGGGTGTGATGTGCTCCGGTGCATCGACATACGGCAGAATCTTTTCAACGGGCTGACGCGTGCAGCCCATCAGCCCCGCGAGGCCAAACGATGCGGCACTCAGTTGCAGAAAACGGCGGCGATCAACCGTGCCGAGCAGCTCGCCATCGTCGTGCGGCTCAGGAAGAGGGTCGGCACCCGCGACCTGGGCCTGCCATTCCTCGAGGCTGCGCCACTGCGCCGCGTGCGATTGACGGGGCTGCAGCGGATTCGGTCCGTCGCTTAGCGATGACATGTAGAGCAGCTCGTCAGTCGTTGGATGTGGTACTCGCGCACGAGCTTTGCGCCCAGGCGCTTCTGGTCGGCCGGCTCGGTATACGTCATATCGAAGACAGCCTCTCGCGGCCGCACATATTTCTCAGGATGACGGTGACAATTGAGACACCAGCCCATGGTGAGTGGTGCAGATTGCCAGGTAAGTGGCATCTGGTCAACGCGGCCATGGCAGGTCTCGCACCCGACACCCTTGTGCACATGAATCGCATGGTTGAAGTAGACATAGCCGGGCAGATCGTCGACTCTAATCCATTCGAGAGAGCGGCCCGTGCGATAGCTCTGCCGTACCGGCTCGAGCACAGGCGCAACGGCCCACATCTGCGAGTGGCAGTTCATGCAGACCTTGGTGGGCGGAACGTTTGCGAAGGAGGAGCGCTCGACGGAGGTGTGGCAATAGCGGCAGTCGATGCCCAGCCCACCCACGTGATGCTTATGGCTAAACGGGACCGGCTGCTGGCGCGGCACGTCCTGCATAGTCTCGTACGGCGAGCGCACTATCATCCAACCCACCCACATCGTGACGCCGAGTCCTGCAACGACGAGCAGCAGCGATAACCGGATAATGGAGTTCGCTGCTCTAGGAAAAAACTGCGGCATGGGCTCCAGGTCCCGGCAGATCTCAGGCACTGCTCCGGAGGAACAGCTTTGTTCTCTGCGTGACTGCGGCTTCCGAAGGAACGTGCGTGGCGCACGCGCAAGGGCAATGCCGCCACACGATTATCTGAGTGGCGTCTCCAGGAAACTTTGAATTTCGTTGATGCCCCACTTAGTAGATGCTTGTGAAAGTTTCGTGAGATGGCTTCCGGATCATCAAATGTAACTTTGCGCGATGAGTACAGAAGAATCACATGGTGCTCACTCTTTCAGCTTCAGCGCGGTCTGCCAATCCTCGGCCGAACGCTTCCCGGCATGGACCCAGCCGTAACGCATACAAAGCGAGCCCACGATGCCGCACCATGCAGCAAGGCGACGCAGTCTTCGTCGCCTCGGTCGCACGGCGGCGAGCAGACGCAAGCTGAGAGCGATGGGTCCGGAGAGCACACCGGCCGTCTGAATCAGCACACCGCTCGAGTTTCGTTTCGCGGGGAGCACGTCGCGGTCGTGCGTACGCAGGAGATCGATTCCCTCCCACGACTCAAAGGCGACACTCAACAGTCCCAGCGCATTCAGAGCAGAACTCGTGCTGCTGCCGGTCAACTCGAGCACCCCGACGGCGGACTGTAGGCCGGACATGCCGAACTCACGCGGCAGAGAGTGCATCCTGTTGTTCCATACCGGAATGACCGTCGTGGCAAGCAGCACGCCGGTGTAGTTGTGGAAAGGCATGCCGAACAGCACGCTCCCAATGCGACCGGTACCGCGCATGAGACTCAACACCCAATGCGGCCCGGTCCATCGCTCGAGGATGTCCGCAGTTGCGGACGCACCAGCAAAGATCGAGAACGCAGAGAGCACCCAGGAGCCGACCGACATCGTGCTCTGCGGCTTGAACACGCGAAGCATGTGGAGGAACCGCGCAGGGCGGCCAAGATCCATCACCAGCAGCGCGGAAGAGAGGGCAGCGCCGCCGACGGCGAGCAATCGAGCTCGCTTCGCCAGCTCTCGATCGCCGCCGAGCAGATCAGCCAGCGAGCCGATAACGCCGAGCGCACCCGAAGCACCGCCAAGAAAAAAATAGAATGGGATTAGTTGCGTCCACTGCGGCTCCTTTAAGAGCGGCTGCTGGTAGTAGCCGGTTTCGGGGGATGCAATGGGCAGCGGCGATCCTGCGGGACGAATGCCCGGAAGCGCCACGCGCCCTTTCTCCTCTGCTTGCTTCCGTATGGCGTCCAGCCTGCGCTCGCGTCCATCCGCCTCGATAGTCGGCCCTGCCGCTGCTCCGCTCATGCCCGTCTCCCCTCGGAGTTGCGCCACACCAGGAACGATGCCGCGACGCCCGCGACCATCGCTGCTGCCTCCCATGCGGCGGACTTCCATGCAGCGCGCAGATAGACGGTCGGCACCTCGGGCTGCGGTGGCAGGTTGTAAGTCTCGGGCTCGCCACGGATCAGGAACAGCGCATGAATGCCGCGCACGCTGGTGTTCGTTGGGTCATAGAGCTGCGCGTCATCCATCCCACGGTCGTGCAGGATTTCCAACCGGCGGCCTGCCTCGGCGCGGATGTTATCCAGCGTGCCGAACTTGATCGACTCCGTGGGACACGCCTTGGCGCATGCGGGGACAAGACCAGCTTTTTGGCGATCCGTGCAGAAGGTGCATTTAAACGCGCGCCCGTCGTCCTCATTCTTCTGCACGACACCGAACGGGCAGGAGACCACACAGTACGCACAGCCGTTACAGATATCTGGCTGGAGAAAGACGCCGCCGAATTCGGTACGCACCAGAGCGCCCGTCGGGCATGCCTCCAGACATCCTGCCACCTCGCAGTGCTTGCAGACGTCGGACGAGAACTCCCAGGAGACATGTTTCGCCGCATTGCCACCAACGCCGGGCTCGGGTGTACCCTCGACGAATTTCACATGGCGCCAGCTCGAGTGGCCCAAGGCCATCGTGTTGTCATAGGAGAGCCCAGAGAACTCCATGACGTCGGCATCGATCCCATTCCACTCCTTGCAGGCCACCTCGCACGCCTTGCAGCCGATGCAAAGCGTGGAGTCAGTCAGGAAGGCAGTCGTCTCGCCCGGCGCAATGCCCGTGTGCTCCAGATGCGCGCTCATGCCCGCTCCTTCTTCAACCGCTCGAATTCTTCGAGCGCGGCTTTCCCTGCCTTACGCCGCCCCTTCACCACGTTGCACACCAGGCTTTTCGTCTCCATGATGCGCACGTTTGGCTCCTCCGAGATGACCAGCAAATCGTTCACCACATCGCCCTTCGCCATGCCCTTCCAGCCCCAGTGATACGGCAGCCCGACCTGGTGGACTGTTCTGCCGTCGATCTGCAGCGGCAGCATGCGCGCTGTGACCAGCGCCCGTGCGGAGACCAGACCGCGCGGCGTGTACAACGTGACCCAGTCACGATGCTCGACGTTAAGTATCTGAGCCAGTTCAGGCGAGATCTCCGTGAAGAGCTCTGGCTGCAGTTCAGCCAGATGGCTGAGCCCGCGCGACATGCCGCCGGCCGTGTGGTGCTCGGTGAGCCGATAGGTCGTCAACACGTACGGATACCGCGGATCGTCTGGCGACTTGGCGTACGGATTGCTCGGACGCTCCTTCTTGTCTGCCGGCGGATTGTCCTGGTGCGCGGGATAGAGCTGGTTGCGTACCGGCGACTCGAGCGGTTCGAAGTGCGCAGGCAGCGGACCATCCTTCAGGCCGCTGCTGACGAAGAGCCAGCCCCTTCCATCCGGATGCATGCCAAACGGCTTGTCCCCGTCGAGCGCCTCAAGGCCGCCCTTCTCCGGCTCGGCCTTGTGATCGGGAGGCATCGTCTTTTTGAAATCGCTGTTGTCCAGGCCGGTCCAGCTGCCCTTTTCCGCGTCCCACCACAGCAGCTTCTTGCGTTCGCTCCAGGGCGTGCCATCCGGCTTCGCCGAGGCACGGTTATAGAGGATGCGCACGTCCTTGGGCCACGAGAACCCCCAGCCGTGTCCCAGTTCGTCCTTCGACTCGCGCATGTTCGCCATGTTTTTGCCGGACTGGGGCATCATGCCGCTGTAGATCCAGCAGCCGCACGCGGTCGAGCCATCCGGCTTCAGCTCCTCGTAGTCCTTCAACAGCTGCTTGCTTTGCCACTTGTAGCCGTTGATCTCTGCGACCACTGCCTCTGCATTTGGCTCGGCAATCCGGCCATGCGTCGGCAGATCCCAGGTGAGTGCATTCATCGCTGCATTCCGCGGCGTCTGCTCACGAGCAGCTTTCTGCTTCAGCAACTGACCGAGATGGTAGGTGAACCAGGTCTCGCTGCGGGCATCACCGGGCGGCTCGATCGCCTGGTTGTGCCACTGCAGCAGCCGCTGCGTGTTGGTGAAGCTGCCGCTCTTCTCTGCCTGACCAGCAGCCGGCATCAGGAACACTTCCGTGCCGATCTTTGTCGGGTCGAGTTCGCCTCGCTCGACTTCCGGAGAATCCTTCCAGAACGACGCGGTCTCCGTCTCGACCATGTCGCGCACGACCATCCACTTCAGGTTTTTGAGCGCGGAGCGCTGCAGCCTTCCGTTCGGCGCGCCTACGGCCGGATTCTGGCCCATCACGAACAGGCCGTCCAGCTTGCCGTCCTCCATGTCGAGCCAGTAGCCAAGCTCCGAGTGATCGCCGGTCACGCGGGGCAGGAAGTGGAAGCCCCAATCGTTGTCGGCCGTGGCCGCATCGCCATACCAGGCCCGCAGCAAGCTGACAAAGTAGGACTCGAAGTTCGACCAGACACCCGCGACGGTCTTGTGCTTGTTGACGAACTTCTCGAGTGTCGTTGAGTCATCCTCGAAGAAGGGCATCGGCATGTAGCCGGGAAGGATGTCGTAGAGAGTCGGGATATCGGTCGAGCCCTGTATCGAGGCGTGCCCACGCAGCGCGAGAATGCCGCCACCAGGCCGGCCCATGTTTCCGAGCAGCAGTTGCAGGATCGCTGCTGAGCGAATGATCTGCACACCAGTCGAATGCTGCGTCCAGCCCACCGCGTAGCAGATGCACGCCGTCTTATCCGGACCCGAGGCTGCTGCCAGCGTCTCCGCCAACTCAAGGAAGACGTGCTTCGGCACACCGCAGGACTGCTCGATCAGCTCCGGCGTATACCGCGCGAAGTGCCGTCGCAGGACCTGGAAGACGCAGCGCGGGTTCTGCAGCGTCTCGTCCGTGATGTATTGATGGGTGTTCCCCGCCTCGCCGCCACGATCTTTGGCGTGGCCGCCGCCCGCTGGATTGTGGCCAGTGGTGTGCGGCTCCTTTGGTGTAGAGCCCTCATAGAGCCAGGTCTCCGGGCTGTACATCTTCTTCTCCGCGTCCCACCCGGAGAAGAGCCCGTCACCATCCTCGCTGTCGCGATAGTCCTCACGCAGGATGGTCGAAGCGTTTGTGTAGTGGAGGACGTACTCCTTGAAGTAGCGCTCGTTCTCGAGCATGTAGCGGATCAATCCGCCCAGCAGCAGGATATCCGTGCCGGCACGCAGGGGCACCCACATATCCGCACTTGCCGAGGTCCGCGTAAATCGCGGATCCACATGGATGACCTTGCAGCCGCGTTCCCGCGCTTCGACCACCCACTGAAAGCCAACCGGATGCTGCTCCGCCATCGAGGAGCCAATGATCATGATGGCGTCAGAGTCAGCGAGTGACTGCTGTGCCGTCGTCGCGCCGCCGCGTCCCACCGAGGTACCCAGACCGGGCACCGTTGAGCTGTGTCATATTCGGGCTTGATTGCTGACGCAGACCATCCCGAGCCCACCTGTGAACAGCTTCTTCAGCAGGTAGTTCTCCTCGTTGTCGAGCGTCGCGCCGCCGAGATGAGCCAGGGCCTTCGTCTGCATGAGCGAGTGGCCCTCTTCAGTCTCCTGGAAGCTGCGCTCGCGCGTGTCCCAGACGCGGTCGGCAATCATCTGCATCGCCTTATCCAGTTCCAGATCTTCCCACTCGGTCGCGAAGGGGCGCCGGTAGCGCACCTTCGTCAGGCGGCCTGGATGAGTATGCAATTGGTAGGTATTCGCGCCCTTGGGACAGAGGTGACCTCGAGAGATTGGCGACTTGGGGTCGCCCTCGATCGAGACCAGCTTTCCTTCTTTGTGATAGACCAGCTGACCGCAGCCGACGGCGCAATAGGGACAGATCGAATGTGCAACCTCGCAGCCGTCTGTCTTCGGTTTCAGATCTCGAGTTCGGTCGCTCCAGGATTCAGAACCGTTTCCATTCGCTCCAGTTCGCAGTTGGCGAACGAGCGGCCAGCGAGCAAGTAGCTCCCCAAGCATCCGCATCTCCATCTGTGGGAGCGTTCTCTCTCCCAACATTGTTCTGATGCACGACCAATCGCGAATGTTTGTCTCCGCGAAGTCGAACGTGGACTTCAGACCACGATTCGCGTCTCCCCGGCTCGTCTGGTCAGGTGCATCTGGTCGAGGTGTTCGAGCAGCGGGATCGCGTGCTTGCGTGTCAGGCCGCTCAACGATTTAAAGCGAGCTACGTCGAGCGACTGCCCGCGATACTGCCGGATCTGGATATATAGTGATTCGAGCGCAGCGAAATGGGTGAAGGCCGTATCATCGCCCATCCGAATCAAGCGGCGCGCGCGCAGCAGGCGTGTGACCGCGTCCCGCATCGCAGGCGCGTCCACCTTGAGTTGAGCGGCCACCTGCTGGGTCGACGGGGACGCGAGCCCGGCTGCTCGATACATCTCCTCTACGGCCTGCATCAACTGCTGCGTGCGGTCCGGCACTGCCGCAGCAGTTGCCACGCGGACCGTCTCACCCGCGATCGCAACACGCTGGGTGCCTTGGAGGCGCTTGAGCACCAGCTCTACCGTGCCTGGATCGCACCGCAGCCTCGAGATCAGCGTCGCGCGCGTTGCGCCATCGGATGAGCAGGCGCGCAGCTCACGCATCAACAGATCTTCCAATCGTGCCAATGCGTCCTTCGCAATCAGCTTTTCAGTGAGAGCTCCCTCTGAGCCGACACGCAGGACGGCTCCGCTATCGAGCTGACCGCGAAGCCTGCGGCGCAGCGCGACCGCGGTGCAGCCGGTTTCGCGGACAAGTGAGGCGATGGAGAGACCGTTGTTGCCGCAGCGCTCAATACGCAATCGCACTCGCTCGAGTTCGTCCGCGTGAGACAACTGCTCCAGCCAGTTTCGGCGTGCGGCTTTCGGCTGACGCAGCAGCGGATGAGCATCCAGCACGCGGCCACCACCAATCGTCGCCGCAGGTGAGCATTGTCGCAGCACGAACGCGTCACCCGGAACCAGAACCAGCGGCTGCGATAAGCGGAGTCTTGCCAGTCGCGATCCTCCCTCTGCTTCGTCCCCATCAGCATAGAGCAGCACCGTGGCCATCACTTCCGACGCAAACGCATGCAGGCGAACTCGCGAGCGATGCCGCAGCGGAGCTGTGTCGCGCAACATTGTGAGCTGCACATCGATGACGTGCACGGAATCGAGCGTGCCTTCCGGAACCAGCACGTCTCCGCGATGCAGCTCGTCTACTTCGACTCCGCTCAGATTGCACGCCACGCGCGAGGGGGCCACGACGCATTCACGCCCTGTGCGATGTACTTGCACGCCACGCACCCGCAGCGTCCGTCCGGATGACACGTGGAGGAGCTTGTCTCCGCTTGCGATGACGCCTGCCTGCAGCGTGCCGGTCACCACAGTTCCGAAGCCACGGACTGTGAAGGCGCGGTCGACAGGCAGACGGGTGACGCGCGCACTTCCCTTCTCCTCGGTACGCAGCGCTACCGCTGCAAGTGCGCGGCGTAGTTCGTCGAGACCCTCGCCGCTCTTCACGGAAACGGGAATCAACGGCGCTGATTTGAGGAAGGTGTGCTGCACGAGCTGGCGCACCTGGTCGCAGGCATGGCGACGCTGCTCCGCGCTCACCAGATCGCACTTACTGAGCGCGATGACCCCTCGCCGGATTCCGAGCAAGCTGCAAATGGCGAGGTGTTCCTCCGTTTGCGGCTGCACACCTGCATCCGCAGCGACCACCAGCAGCGCTGCGTCGATACCAGTAGCGCCCGCCAGCATGTTGCGTACGAACGCGTGGTGCCCGGGCACGTCGACGAGGTCAATGAGCAGTCGTCCGCCGTGGCTGTCCGGCAGCTCCAGCGCTGCGAAGCCGAGATCGATGGTGATGCCCCGGTGCTTCTCCTCCGGCAGACGATCCGTGTCCGTGCCGGTCAACGCGTAGACAAGCGCGGTCTTTCCATGATCGATGTGACCAGCGGTTCCGACCACGACCGAGCGGGAGCGCTCAATCTCCGGTGTGTCGTCATGGATTTCTTTCGGTGCTTTCATCCTGGTTCTGAATGTGCCAACGGGCCTGGAGACTCAGGCTCGCAGAGACTCTGACGAATGGCCGCAATAGCGATAGGTTCCTCAACCTCGGCAACGGTCCGCAGGTCCAGCAGCACCTGTCCGTCCCGGATGCGCGTCACAATGGGCGGCTCACCCGTGCGCAGGCGCGCAGACAAGTCCGCGTCCGATATCGATACGTGTCGCAGTGCGACCGCATAGCTGGGCAGTGTCGCGCCCGGGGTGGTGCCACCGCCGACGACGCTCGACGTCGGGACGATCTCTGCCTCCAGCTCCGGCGTTTGCACGGCTGCTGCGAATCGTTTGCAGCGTTGTCCAACCTGCTCTGCTGAAAGGCTCAGCATCCGGATTACCGGAACAGAGAGCTCATCGCTCAAGTAATCAAGCAGCGTGCCCTCGAGCGCCGCATACGTGAGCTTGTCTGCCCGGAATGCCCGATAGAACGGATTGCTTCTCATGCCTTCTATATAGGAGGAGCGGCCCAGCAGCAGACCACATTGCGGTCCGCCGAGCAGCTTGTCTCCACTAGCCGTCACTAGTGCTGCACCGCTCTGAATGGCAGCCGGCCAATTGGACTCCTCGCGAATGCCATACCCTTCGAGTGCTACCGCACAGCCGGTTCCCTGGTCCTCAAACACCGGGACGCCGGCACGTTCGCCAAGCGCGACGAGCTCCGCCAGTGATGGCTGCTCGGTGAAGCCATCCATGCGGAAGTTCGATCGGTGCACACGCAGCAGCAGCCGCGTCGCCGGCGTGATCGCAGCGGCGTAATCAGCAACGCGCGTGCGGTTCGTCGTGCCGACCTCGCGCAGCGTGGCGCCAGATTTATCGAGAATCTCCGGGATGCGAAACCCGCCACCGATCTCGACCAATTCCCCACGCGAGACGATGACCTCACCGCCTTCGGCTAGCGTGTTCAGTGCTAGATACATGGCAGCTGCGCAATTGTTCACGATCAGGGCTGCGTGGTCTTCGAGTGCGGCATTCTCTCCAAGCCTTACGCGAAGAAAGCGCAGGATCAGGTCTTCGACCGCGCCGGCCCGTTCTCCACGCTCGCCGCTTGCGAGATCGTACTCAAGATTGCAATAGCCTTGAGCGACTGCCGCAATGCGCTCAAGAGCACGCTTGCTCAATGGCGCCCGTCCCAGATTCGTTTGCAGCAACACTCCGCTGGCATTGATTACGCGGCGGAGAGAGGGCGAGCGGGCCACTTCCAAATCGGCTGCAATGGCGTCGGGCATGGCTGCGAGCGCCGCATTCAACTGGTCGGCGTTGAACTCGTCGTCTCCGCGCTCACTCGCTTGCAATCGGGAGCGCAACTCCGTGACCCTACGCCGGGTCGCATCGACGACCAGTTGCCTTGGCGCAGTCTGGAGCAGCTTCCGCATCGCAGGCAGATCTAAAAACGCGCCGACCTGGGGCAACCGCGAATAGAGCAGCCGGGCCCGATCAGACCGGGCAGTGCTGGTGAACGCGCATGACGCAGCGTCCGTGCCGCTCGACACGACTCCCATGCATCCCATAGATGCGGCGTCCCCGGCTTGTGTTCCCCGCCACGCTTGGGACAGCTCTCTCGGGGAAGCGCCTGGGATCCGGTGATCCTCCCGGTCTTCAAAACCGGCGGTCGTCCGCTTGGGCAACGGTGTGTTCGACTCACACGCGCTTCCGCCAATTCCCCACCCCTGATCGAACCCTGTAGGAATCCTGATCGACGCCGTTCAGGCGCATTTCCGCGATTGCACAAGCCACTCGCCCGCGGGTCGTTGGCTGCCCTGTGCAGCACTACGTCAACAAACGCTTCTTCTCTCGCCGGGCGTTTCCATGCTCACCGCTGTCCCTGTGCCACTGGAGATAGAGTGTTTCGGATTGACATCGGCAGGGCATCCGATGAGAATTCCGGACACGCCACAGATTTGATTTCAACAAATGTTGCAAAGCGCTACGAAGCCCAGCAACCCCGAGGTGTGTGATGGCAAGGTACCTGCCCATTCGTCCTGACAGAATCGCGATTCTCGCGCTCACCTCGCTTCTGCTCGCTCCCGCCCACGGCCAGATCGCTGGCCGTGGCGCCATTTCAGGGGCTGTCCGGGATCCCTCCGGGGCACTCGTGCCCGGTGCTTCTGTGCAGGCGCGGAACACGGCTACCAACGAAACGCGCCGTGTCACCTCCACCTCCAAGGGTGACTACACGTTGCCCCTGCTCGAGCCGGGACGGTACGAGCTGACCATCACAAAGGAAGGCTTCAGCCCGGCAACGCTGACCGGCATCTCCGTCAACGTCACAGAAGTGACGACCATCGATGCACAGCTGGCGATCGGCCCCGCGCAAGGCACAGTTCGCGTCGAGGGCACGGGCCAACTGCTGCAGACCGAATCCAGCACTCTGGGTCAGGTTGTCACCAGCCAGATGGTGGAGAACCTGCCGCTGGTCACGCGGAACTACACTCAGATCATCGACCTCTCGCCCGGCGTATCTGCGGATGTGACAAATGCCGGAGAACTTGGCAGGGGCGGGGGCGGCACAGGCGCGGTCGTCGCAGCGGGCAGCAGCAATTCAGACAACAACTTTCAAATGGACGGCGTCCAGATCAACGATCTGCAGGCCAGCGGCGGCTTCAGCGGTGGTGTGGCGATCCCGAATCCGGACACCATCCAGGAATTCAAAGTGCAGACAAGCCAGTACGACGCCTCCTATGGCCGTAATGCTGGCGCCAACGTCGACATCGTGACCAAGACGGGCGGGAACAGCTTTCACGGATCGGTGTGGGAGTTCTTCCGCAACGAGGCATTGAATGCGAACGACTACTTCCTGAAGCAGCAGGGACAGCCGCGTCCGGTCCTGCGGCAGAACCAGCCCGGGTTTACCTTTGGCGGTCCGATCCGCCGCGACAAGCTGTTCTTTTTCACGTCCTACCAGTCGACGCGCCAGCAAAACGGAGTCGACGCAGCATGCTCCACTTCGTTCAACACCCCGCCACTTACGAATGATCGTTCGGCCGGCGCGTTGGACCTCTTGTTTGCAGGCCAGCCCACATTCACTCAGGAACTGGGTCTGCCGGGTGGCTCGACCGTACTGCCGGACGGATCGAACATCAGCCCGCAGGCTCTGGCGTTGTTCAATGCGAAATTGGCCAACGGAAACTACCTGATTCCGACACCGCAGCGCATCGATACCACGCTTCCGTTTGCGGGCCAGGGAATCACCACGCTGAGCAGCCCCTGCACATTCAACGAAGATCAGTTCATGACGAACGCCGACTGGAATCAGTCGGCACGCGACCAGTGGCAGGCGCGCTTCTTCTTCGCCAACAGCGAGGAGCTCGTGAGCTTCCCGGCTTCCAACCTGGGGGGTGCCACCGCGCCCGGATTTCCGCAGGAGACGCCAAATCACTACCGGAATCTGTCACTGCTCGAGAACCATATCTTCCGCCCCAACCTGCTGAATCAGGCGGAGTTCGGCTTTCACCGCACCTGGGTCTACACATTGCAGAAGGAGGCTTTCTCATACTCGCAGATCGGCGCGCAGGTGCCCGCATTTGATGACACGCTCCCTGCGATCGAGGTGCTGGGCGGACCGACGCTGGGCGGCAACGGACAGGATGTCCTGCTTGCACAGAACACATTTGATTACCAGGACACCGTCTCCTGGACATTCGGCGCGCATGCGCTGCGCTTCGGCGGAAGTGTTAGCCGGGCGCAGGATAACCTTGCGAACTTCCGCTTTCTTGGCGGGCTGATCTTCGGGACCTATCCCGACCTGCTGCTGGGGCAAAGCGCGGAGCAGAACGGCACGCCATTCAGCAACATTTATGCATCGGTCGACCTGCCTGCACTCTTTCCTCGCAAGTTCCGCCAACTGGACGTCAGCGGATACGCGCAGGACGACTACAAGGTCACCCGCAACCTGACGCTGAACCTCGGCTTCCGTTTCGAACGAATTGGGGGCATTTCCGACGCGCTGGGACGCACGGGAAACTTCGATATCGGGCGAGCAGACCCGGATGCGCCAGACAGTGGCTCGCTGCGCGGCTTTGTGGTGGCGTCCAACTTCCGGGGCAGCCTGCCGGCCGGTGTAACTCGCTCTTCGAGCAAGCTTGGAATACAAGGCATCGGCCAGAACACAATCAATCCGCGGGTAGGATTTGCATGGCAGCTGCCAGGGCAGGATCGAGTCGTGCTGCGCGGCGGCTATGGCGTGTATCACTCCACCCCAACCGGCCAGGCGAACCTCCAGTTGCTGACCAATCCTCCTTTTGGCGAGATCCGGCAGGTGGTGGGCCCGGATAATGGCGGCGCTGACTTTGCCACTCCCATTGCACCATTCAGCGGCAGCTTCCCGCAGTTCACTCCCTATTCGCCGTCCACTTCGCTCGGTTTGTTCACGTATGCGCAGAACTTTCGGCCCGCAGTGATCCAGCACTACGACCTGAACACGCAGGTCAAGCTCTCGGAGCGGACAGTTCTCGAGGTCGGCTACCTCGGAACGCGAGGCCAGCACCTCACCATTCAACGGCTCCCCAATCAGGCATTGTCGGCCAGTCCGGAAACGCCGATTCGGGGACAAACGGACGTCAATCTCAGCAATGTGGCGCTCCGTGTGCCGATCGAGGGTCTGTCCACCTCTTCCTTTGTGCAGGCCCAGTCGTCAGGCGCCTCCTGGTACAACGGACTGCTGACGAACCTGACGCAGCGCTTCAAGGACGGTTCGCAGTATCAGATTGCATACACATGGTCGCGGTATCTGGCCGACTCGCTCACTGCTTCCACCGGCATCACCGGCGTTGTGAACGGCGGTGCTCTCCTCGGTGATCAGAATCACCCACGCACGAACTACGGCTCCGATTATTTCAACCGACCACATCGCTTCATCGCCAACTTTGTCTACCAGATCCCGACACCGTTTCGCCCGACTTCAGGCGTAGGCGAAGCGTTGGGCGGCTGGCGGCTGGCTGGCGTTGTCACGGTTCAAGCTGGTCACTTTCTCTATGTGAGCAGCACGAATGCATTCAACGCCTACGGCATCTCCGGTACGGAAGGAGACTTTGCCGAACTCGCGCCGAACTGCACAAATGCCCAGGTGCTGACGTCCGGGTCTGTCAAGCACAAGCTGAACAACTACCTGGACGCGAACTGCTTCACGAGCTATCCGGTAATCGGCGACGATGGGCTGGCAACCGGGTTCGGCAACACGCGCCCGGGGATCGCGCGCGGACCGGCGCAGAACAACACTGATCTCGCGCTGATCAAAGCGTTTCCGTTCTCACTGCGGCACGAGCAGGCGAACGCGGAGTTCCGCGTTGAGACCTTCAACACATTCAACACGCCGCAGTTCGCGGATCCGGTGCTGGCGCAGGATGCGCCCAACTTCGGCGTGATCAATCGGACAGCAGTCAGTCCGCGCATCATGCAACTCGCTCTGAAGTTGAGCTTTTAGACGTACCCGGCGACCGCAGCCTTAGCCTTCCAGACTTCCTCGCGCACCATGTGCTGCGCGAGAAAGTCTGTATCGATGTCAAAGCCGAGTCCCACACCCTGCGGAACTGGAATGGTTCCATCCGGGCGCACGGTCACCTCGGGTGTGATCAGATCGCGTTCCCAGTAGCGCTGACTGGCCGAGACGTCCCCTGGCAACGTGAATCCCGGCAGGGCGGACATCGCGATATTGTGCGCGCGTCCGACACCCGACTCGAGCATACCGCCGCACCAGACCGGAATGTTAGTTTCCAGGCAGAACTGCTGGATGCGCTTGGCTTCCGTGTGCCCCGAGACGCGCCCGAGCTTGATGTTGATCACGCGGCAGGCGCCGAGCCCGACGGCGGCCTGCGCGTCTCTCAATCCATGGATACACTCGTCCAGGCAGATCGCTGTTTTGAGCTGCGGCTGCAACAGCGAGTGCTGATAGATCTCATTCCAAGCGAGTGGCTGCTCGATGTAGTCGAGCGCGAACTCATCCAGCGCCTGCAATGTGGGCAGATCCTGAAGCGTGTATGCCGAGTTCGCATCCACCGTGAGCGCGATCGAAGGGTACCGCTGCCGCACAGCAGCGACCACCTTCACATCACTTCCGGGCTTGATCTTGAGCTTGATACGCCGATAGCCTGCGGCCAGTTCACGCTCGATCTTCTCAAGCAGAGCGGACGTATCCCTGTGAATGCCCAGCGAGACGCCACTTTCGATTGACGCGCGTGTGCCGCCCAACACCTGGCTCAATGGCGATTGAAGCCGGAGCGCATGCGCGTGCCACGCCGCATTTTCGACGGCGGCCTTCGCCATCTCGTGGCCGCGCACCGGCTCCATCCACGCCACCAGCTCTTCCGGATGGCTGAAGCTGCGCCCCATGACCAGCGGGCTCAGGAACTCACGGAGCACGAGCCACGCCGTATCAACCGTCTCGGCGTTATAGAAGGGCTGCTCAGCTGCGGTCACCTCTCCCCAGCCGGAACCTTCGTCTGTAATTATCTCGACGAGAAGGATGCGTCGGTCGTGAGTGACGCCAAAGCTCGTTTCGAAAGGCGCGATGAGCCGCATCCCTATTTCGCGGGCGTGAATTGCTTGAATTCTCATAGCACCTCGAGGATGTAGTACTCCGGCTCTTCGCCGCTGACGAAGCCTGTCACCACGTAGCCTTGGGCGAAAGCTGTTTGGAATTCATGAGCGATCCTGGACTGTTGAGCCGCGCTTGCCCGTTCTTCAACCATCGGCAGCTCGATTCGAACACTGCTGTTGCGGGGCACGTAGACAGTCCCGCTCAGGACGGCCTCTACGCGGGGACTGGCCAGCTCCCACTCCACTAGCAGCCGATCCGTCGGCAGGGCACCGTGGAGCACACTGCTGCTGAAGCCATACAGATTGGGCAGATATGTGCGCGCGAGCGCTCCCAGGCGCACCAGGTTGACGTGAGCGTTGCGCGATTGCAGCGGGTCGAAGGTCCATTGGATGATCTCGACGCCTTCAGCGAGGGCTGCGTCCCGCTGGGCCAGCTTCAAGGTGCGCCCGACCCCGCGATTCTGGTACTCCGGTAGTACGCCAAGTCGATGAGAGTGCAGCCGCCCGGGTTCCGCCGTTCTGAACGAAAGGGCGAGACCGATCAGGGTCTCGCCGTCGAACGCACCAAGGAGTTGGCCCACGAATCGTTGAGCGATGACCAGCATGGCACGTGAATCGACGTCCACGTCCGTGTAGCCCCAGATCCTGCGTTGCAGCTCAACCGCCGCATCGAGATGCTTTCCCTGACTGAGCGGCCCAACGAGCACGCCTCCAGACGCAACTTGCATGGGTCCTCCGCGCTTGTGATCCAGGGTGCCACCCGTCTGGTACAAACGTTGCAGAATGCTGGACTGCACTTGCCGCCGTGGTCACTTTAGGGAACCTTCAGCTCGAGTGTCAATCGCTGACTCCGCTGACCACCCAACTCGCGCGCCCTTCGAATGCAGTGACGCTTGACAGCGCGGAACGCAGCGACGAGACTGGGCGGACTTTCGACTTTCCGCAACGAATGTTGATATTGGCACGTATATGCCGCTCCGAGATTGTGGTTCACTCCTCCTACGGGAAAAGCAGGGCCGAATGGGGGAACGCATGACACGAAGCAAAGAGGTTCGCGCTGGCCGGAGCACGTCGCGAGGCATCATTGAATGGTGCCTGCTGGCGACCGCCATGATGTTTCTGGTTCGTCCTGCGGGTGCTGCGTCGTTCACGCTGGACCAGGTTCTGAACACGCCCTTCCCATCAGAGCTTACGGCCGCAGCGCACGCGTCCACCGTAGCGTGGCTGTCGACACAGCGTGGGGAAAGGAACATCTGGGTTGCGGCAGGGCCAGACTTCGTGCCCCGGCAGGTCACGCATTACGCAGGCGACGACGGGCAGCCAATTGCATCGGTTCGCCTGACCCCGGATGGAGGCACGGTGCTGTTCGTGCGTGGGAGTGAACTGAACGCAGCCGGTGCCTCTGCCAATCCTCATTCCTTGCCGGACGCGCCGAAGCAGCAGATATGGGCCGTGCCAGCAATCGGTGGCGAGCCACGACGCCTGGGCTATCTGGGCTGTACGCACGAGGGTTGCGAGAACCTTGTCATCTCGCCCGATGGGAAGTATGTCGCCTGGGTGGCGAAGCACACGCTCACCGTCGCTGCCGTGTCCGGCCAGGGCGAGCCATCACGCGTGAGCGATGAACGCGGAGAGCCCGGGGCACCCGTCTGGTCGCCCAACGGCGACGCGCTCGCATATACCGTCGATCGCGGCGATCATGCCTTTATCGCCGTTGCGAGCATGACCGCTGGACGCGTCAAGGACATGGCATACGTTGCGCCATCAGTCGACCGCGACCTGGAGCCGCGCTGGTCACCCGATGGAAAGCACCTCGCATTCCTGCGTACTCCGGGTCGGATGAACCATCAGCCTCTTATCCCGCCGCGGCCGACTTTATGGAGTGTGTGGGTCGCAGATGCAGATACTCGGAATGCTCATGAGCTTTGGCGTAGCGGCACGGGTTCCCGCGATTCCCTGCCTAACTTTTATTCAACATCGTTCGTCTACGCAGCCGGCAACCGCATCGTTTTTGACTCTGAGCAGGATGGCTGGGGCCATCTCTACTCGCTGGATGCGGAGAAAGGCGGCTCGCCTGTCCTGCTGACGCCCGGCGACTTCGAGATCGAGGACGTGTCACTCAGCGCCGACAAACGCAGCGTGCTCTACTCATCGAACCAGGACGATCTCGACCGACGCCATCTTTGGCGCGTGCCTGCGACCGGCGGCAAGCCGGAAGCGCTTACGCATGGCGACACAATCGAGTGGACGCCGCTCGAAACAACGGATAAGTCCGCCGTGCTTTGTCTGGGATCGAGCGCAACCACACCAGCACTCGTCTATCGAGTGCAGAATGGTGAGCGTACCGCGCTGACGTCCGCACAATTGCCAAAGGACTTCCCGGAGACGCAGCTTGTTATTCCGAAGTCCGTTCTCTTCAAGAGCGATGACGGGCTATCGATTCACGGTCAGCTGTTCACGCCACGGGAGGGCTCGAAGCCCGGGCCTGCATTGACTTTTGTTCACGGTGGTCCGCCACGGCAGATGATGCTTGGCTTCCACTACATGGATTATTACCACTTCGCCTACGCGATGAATCAGTATCTCGCCAGTCAAGGCTTCACTGTCCTGTCAGTGAATTACCGTTTGGGCGTGATGTATGGGCACGACTTCCGCGAGGCGGCGCATGCGGGTTGGCGGGGCTCGTCCGAATACAACGACGTGCTCGCCGGAGCGCATTATCTGCAGACCTTGCCTGGTGTGGATGCGAAGCGCATTGGGATCTGGGGCGGCTCGTATGGCGGGTTGCTCACTGCGCTGGCTCTGGCACGGAACTCCGATCTATTCGCAGCCGGAGTCGACTTCCACGGCGTGCACGACTGGAGCACGATTTTGGTCGATGACCTGCCGGGTGCGGCGAGCGCTCCGGACTACCAGGCCGCCCTCAAGCTGGCATGGGAGTCCTCACCCGATGCTGCGATCGAACACTGGAAGTCGCCGGTACTGCTGATCCAGGGCGATGACGACCGCAACGTGCCGTTCAATCAGATGGTCGATGTGGTGCAGCGCCTGCGCGAACACCACGTCCCGTTCCAGCAGGTGGTCTATCCGGATGAGATTCACGGATTCCTGCTCTACCGACATTTTCTCGACGGCTATCAGCGAACCGCGGACTTCTTTTTGGAACACCTGGGAGGGGCCGCGAGCCCAGGAGCGCAGCAGTAAAGCAGAACTCGTCGACTGCCGGCGCCCCTTCCTTCGTTGACAGTGTGACCAATGCTGAATGATGCTGCGTCAGTATGAACGGCAGCTCTGGCAGAAAGAAGGACGCTTCGCCGGTTCCCGTCAACGTCCGCATGAAGGAACTCACGCCAAGGCGGCGCGAGCTCATCCGGCCGGTCATCGAGAATCCGCGCGAGTTTGTGCTGCTGAGCGTGCGAGCCGCAGCTGCCCGGCTGCAAACCGATCCCGCCACCATGGTGCGTGTGGTGCAGCGGATGGGGTTTGAGAACTATCGGGCTTTCCAGAACTACCTGCACGATCTTTCGATTGCAAATGCCACGTCACTCGAAGGGATGGAGCAGAACTCCAAGGCCAGTATCCCGGATTACCTGGATGCGATGATCCAGCAGGACATCAAGAATCTGAACGCGGTGCGTGCAACGCTCGATGCGGACCGGCTGGCAGCCGTGGCACGCCGCATACATTCGGCAAAGCGCATTCTCCTGCTGGGCGGTGATCTGGCTCAGACGCTGGTGCAGTACTTCGAACACCACCTCGCGATCATTGGGCTGCCGGTTTTGGAGGCCACCACACCCGGTCGCAGCCTCCACATCACGCGCGCGATTGGGAAGGGCGATCTGGTGATCGCGATCAGCTTTCGTCGCGGCTTACGCCAAACAGTCGAAGGCATGCAACGAGCCCGCAAAAACGGCGCCTATACACTCGGCATCACCGGCACGCATCTCTCGCCGATCGCTCGTCTCTCCAACGAATACTTCGTTGCGCCGGTCGAGAGCAGTTCCTTCATCGACTCCTACGTCGCCCCCACTGCACTGGTGAACACCCTGCTGGTCGCATGCGCCAACTACAACCGCGAGGCCAGCCTGAGCTTCCTTCGCGAGGCTGCACAGGAACAACGCACCGGCTTCCGCTGGTTCGAATCCGAATAAGCTCCGGCGACGGTCCACCAGGCGAGTAGCAGCTAGCGCGCGGGCACGGCCTGCGGTTGCACCGCGTCGCTCGCGTACCGAACAGGCCACCTGACGACCAGCAGTACGGCCGTGACCGCGACGGTGATCGCGAGTCCAAAGCCGAATTCAGTGGTGATGTAAAGCGCTCTGCCGACAGGCCGCGTCATAGGGTCGAAGACAGCCTGCACAAACAGGTTGTGACTGGCGTGCAGAATGGCGCAGGGCCACAGGCTGCCGGACTGAAGACGGAACCAGCCCATTACAAAGGCCATTGCGATCACCATGGCAGTGAAGCAAGCGAGCGCGTACAGCTTTGGGGTTCCGGAGTTATAGTCGGCCAGCAACAGCGCAGGATAGTGCCACACCGCCCAGATGCAGCCGCTCATGAGGCATCCGCCGGCAAAGCCGAACCGCTGCACAAGCCGCGGCAGCAGAAAGCCTCGCCAGCCGATCTCCTCACCTAAGGCAGAAGCCAGCGTGCGGACCACGCCGATGGTGGCCAGAGTAGCGAGCGCCAGGACGGCAGAGGTGTTCGGCATCTGCGGGAAGCCATAGGAGCGTGCCGCCGCGGCCACGAAGTCTGAGACGCCTGACGAGTGTGGCACTGCCAGCCAGCACGCCACATACACCGGTAGAGCGTAGAAGAGTGGCAGAAGATAGGCCAGCGCGTTCGGGCGGGAGGGCCACCGCCAGCCAAGATCGGCGAGATCGATTCCAAGCAGCAGGCACGTGGCAAAAGCTGCCAGTGCGGGCATCCACATCAGCAGACCAACGATCAGTCCGCTTCCAACGCTGAGTGAGTGCGCGTGCACGATGAGTACATACGGAGCGCTGCTCAGAGCCGCAACTAGCACGATGAACGTTAGAAGTGGAGAAAGCCTGCCATGCATAGACGGCAGAGTACGCGCTCGCAACACATGTTGCACGCTGATTCTCTCGCGGTGACCGGCAATTCGGATTGCCTTCGGAAGATCTAATCATGCACCCCACGGGCAACGGTGCCCAGCAGCTATAGATCATCACCGAGCCCGCATGTTTCGTGAGGATGAGCGTCGGCCTGGCGTGGACCTCCCGCTTGACAGCGGCATTCGATCGGCAGAGACTGTCGCCATCTGAATTAGACTTGCAACGTATGTTGCATTGCAGGCTGCTTTCGCCTACAGACCCCCTGGATGGAGAACTGGCTTGACTGGAGAACGGTCCCTTCGCGTGCTGTCGAAGTTGGTTGTTTTGGTAGGGGTACTCTGCGGCGCTTCGCAGGCGCAGGCACCGCACACTCACCCGCTCTCTCCCCCTGCCACACCCAGTCCATCGTCGCCCTTGCCGCAATCAGGTTCTTCGCAACATGCGTTGACTCCGGAGGACCTCGGGGCATTTCTGGATGGCATGGTTCCGCCCGCCCTCAAGCGCGAGGACATAGCCGGAGCGGTCGTGATCGTCGTTAAGGACGGTAAAGTCTTCTACCAGAACGGCTACGGCTACGCGGATGTGAAGAAGCAGACTCCGGTCACGCCGGAGACACTCTTCCGGCCCGGATCCGTATCGAAGCTCTTCACCTGGACTGCGGTGATGCAACTGGTGCAGGCGGGCAAGATCGACCTCCACGCCGATATCAACCAATACCTGGACTTTAAGATCCCGGCGACTTATCCGCAGCCGATCACGATGTGGAACCTCATGACCCATACGCCCGGGTTTGAGGAGGCCATGAAAGATCTGATCACGCCGGGTGGCAAGCCCATCCCGATCCGCGAGTACCTGGTGGATCACATGCCAAAGCGCGTCTATCCGCCAGGGGTGACACCGGCCTACTCGAATTACGGAGCCACACTAGCTGGCTACATCGTGGGGCGTGTCTCCGGCATGCCTTTCGATGACTACGTGGAGCGCAATGTCTTTGCGCCGCTCGGCATGACGCACTCAAGCTTTCGGCAGCCCTTGCCTGCTGCATTGCAACCATGGATGTCCCCTGGCTACGCCTTGGGCTCCGGGGATGCCAAGCTGTTCGAGACGATCTCGGCCGAGCCCGCTGGCAGTTCCACTGTGTCTGCGCCAGACATGGCGCACTTCATGATGGCGCACCTGCAGGGCGGTGAATATAACGGCGCCCGGATTCTGAGCACAGCCACGACAGAGCTGATGCATTCTCCACAGTTCGCTGTCGATCCGGCCCTGCCACATATGGCGCTCGGTTTTTACGAGGAGACGCGCAACGGACATCGCATCATCGGCCACGCCGGAGATACGCAGTACTTCCATAGTGACCTGCACCTCATTCCCGACCAGAATCTCGGATTCTTCATCTCGTTGAATAGCTCCGGCCGTGGCGAGGTCAGCTCGCGGACAGAGGTCTTCAATGCTTTCCTGAACCGATATTTCCCCTACCAGGCCTCGGCGGCCGCGGCGCAACCGAATGCGGCGAAAGATGCGGAGCTGGTCAGCGGCGAGTACACTACCAGCCGCCGACCCGTGACCACGATTTTCAGCTTCCTTACCTTCCTTTCGAACATGAAGGTCACTCCCAAGCAGGACGGCAGCATCACCGTAGACGAGCTCAAAAACCCGGACCAGCTGCCAAAGACGTTTGTCGAAATTGCGCCCCTGCTCTACCGCGAGAAGAACGGCCAGGACAAGGTAGGTTTCACGCGAGATGCCGAGAACCGATTAGTCCTGTCCATGGACTTCCCGTTTATGGTCTTCACGAAGGCATCTCTGACTGACTCGAAGGGGTTCAACTACTTCCTGCTCGGACTCATCGTCGCGGTTGCCGTACTCGCATTGCTCTGGTGGCCACTCTCGGTTTGGGTGCGCCGTCACTATCAGCGCCCCCTGGTTCTGACAAGACGAGAGCACCTCCTGCGCGTGGTAATACGGCTGGTGTTGCTGCTGGAGGTCTGCTACTTGCTGGGATGGGCGTTGATTATGAGTAGCTCCGGCGGAGAGCCGCTGCTCGCCTCAAGCATGGATCCAGCGCTCCGGGTGCTGCAGATGATCGGCTGGCTTGGGTCGCTGGGGACGCTGGTGATTCTGTATGCGGTCGTGGAGCTGTGGCGTGTCCGGAATGAATGGTGGCTGTCCCGCGCCGGCAATGTTGCGATCGCCCTTGCGGCTATCTCGTTCTCATGGATGCTGCTGCATTGGCACCTGCTGAACTTCAGCCTTAGATATTAGGTGAGCGAACCATAACCGATGAACTGGCGGGAGCCAATGTGCTTCCGCCAGTTTTACGCTAGATTCATTCCACACCTATGACGATGATCTCAAAATGCTGGATGATCTGGACACGAGCAAACGGACCGTGTCTGCTCGGCGGCTTGCTCGCCGTGGTGCCCTGCTTTACTGCAGCGGCCTGTGCGCAGGCTCCCGCTGCATCCACGCCCTCGACTAAGCAGCAGAGCCAATACTCTGTGGAAGAAGTGATGATCCCGATGCGCGATGGTGTGCATCTGCAAACCGTCATCATCCGCAGAAGGGGCCAGACCGGCCCCTTGCCGATTCTCCTCACCAGAACACCCTACGGCATTCCCAGTCAGAGCGAGTTCGACGAAGCGGCTGCGAAGAACGGCGCCGATTGGGTTCCCACAGCGTGGAAGGAGCTCGCAGGCGACGGGTACATCTTCGTCGAGCAGAATCTGCGGGGACGTTTCAAGTCCGAGGGCGTATTCCAGCTGACATCGCAATACGATCCGAAGAACCCGAACCAGCCAAATGAGACGAACGACGCTTACGACACGATCGACTGGCTGGTGAAAAACCTGCCGAACAACACCGGCAAGGTTGGGGTTTTTGGCATTTCATACAGCGGACTCACGGCAGGGCTGACCTTGCTCCATCCGCATCCCGCGCTAAAGGCCATCAGCGAGCAGGCTTCGCCTGTCGATCAGTGGATGAACGATGACATGCATCGGTACGGCGCACTGCGTGAAAGCTATGCATTCGAATACTCCGTGTTGGAGCAGGCCGACAAGAACAAAAACACCGACTTCGACTTCGATACGTACGACACCTACGATTGGTATCTGAGACTGGGTCCGCTCACAAACGCCAATGCGAAATATCTGCATGGCACCATTCCGTTCTGGAATGAGGTGATGGCACATCCGGATTACGACTCCTTCTGGAAGAAGGAGGCCTGGGTGAACCAGTTGCACAGCTCGACCGTGCCGAACTTGAACGTCGCCGGGTTCTGGGATCAAGAGGATCCGTGGGGACCTTGGCAGATCTTCCGTCACGCAGGCGAACAGGATCCTGAACATACCAACCTGATAGTCGCCGGACCGTGGTTTCACGGAGAGTGGGCAATGCCGGAGGGAGACCACATCGGCATCGTGCCCTTCGGTGGGCACAAAACCTCGCTCGAATTCCGGCAGACAATCGAAGCGCCGTTCTTCCGCTACTACCTGCACGGAGAGGGCCAGAAACCCACGTGGCAGGCGACCACCTTCCAGACGGGCTCAAACACCTGGCACACCTACGTGTCGTGGCCGCCCAAGGAAAGCAAGCCGACCAATCTTTACTTCCATGCTGACGGAACGCTCTCCTTCGATCCGCCCCAGGGAGGCGCGAGCGAGTACCGCGAGTACACGTCCGACCAGGCAAATCCGGTGCCATATCGGCAACGGCCTATCTCGCCAACCTACCCGCTTCCTGACTGGCGCACGTGGCAGGCGGCTGACCAGCGTTTTGTGGATCACCGGCCGGATGTGCTCAGCTTCGTGAGCACACCACTCGATCAAGATCTCACCGTCACGGGAACGATTGCTGCCGAACTCTACGCCTCCACATCGGGCACAGACTCTGACTTCATCGTGAAACTGATCGACGTCTATCCGCAGTCGGGACAGCCTGCCGCGGAGGGCACGGCGGAGGGCTCTTACGCAGACTCAATGAATGGCTATGAGCTGCCGATCGCGATGGAGGTGCGCCGTGGACGTTATCTCCACAGCTTCGAGCATGCGCAAGGGCTCACACCCGACAAGCCGGAACGCTGGCCCGTTCCCCTGCGCGACCATGACCATGTCTTCCTGAAGGGACATCGCGTCATGGTGCAGGTGCAATCCACCTGGTTTCCAGTGATCGATCGCAACCCGCAGACCTTTGTACCCAGCATCTATCAGGCAAAGGCGGCGGACTATGTCGCCGCCCGTCAGCGTGTCTATTGCTCGGGTTCGATGCCGTCGCACCTGACTTTGCCGGTCGCGCCATGAGGGGAACGGTCTAGAGATATCGCGATCACTTCTTTGCGACGATCTCGACCGAGCCCGTCCGGCGCAGGATGTTCACACCCACGGAGTCAGCGTAGCGCTCAAATCGTAGGTCCAATCGCGAAGAACCGATCATCAGATTCTTGATTTCGACCCACTGCAGGCTTTCGGGGAGCGCCGCGTAAGTGCTGGTCACTCGCGAGTTCTTGGCATCCACGTCAAGGCCGAGGCAAGCCTGCAATGCCATGAATACCGAGCCGGCGGCCCACGCCTGGGGTGAGCACGCCACCGGGTAGAGCGTGGGGCCCTTGCCTGGCCGCCGATCAAATCCGCAGATCAGCTCCGGCAGGCGATGCAAATCGACAAACAGCGAGAGATCCAAAAGTCCGCTGAGAATTTCTACGGCGACACGCTTTTCGCGGGTGTCTCTCGTGCCGAGCGCCATCAACGCGTTATCGTGCGGCCACACCGATCCATTGTGATAGGACATCGGATTGTAACGGCGCTCATCCGTCGCAATGGTGCGCAGTCCCCAGCCGGTAGAGAACTGCGGCGAAACAAGCGACTCCAATGTGCGCGTAGTCTGTGCAGAGGAGGCAATACCGGAAAACAGGCACTGCCCGGCATTTGAGCTGCGCACACGGCATTGGCGTTTTTCGCCATCCAGCGCCAGCGCAAACATGCCCAGTTCATCGCACCAGAACGCCTCAGAGAACTTCTTGCGCAGCTCTCGCGCCTGTTTATCCAGCTGGGTCGACAGATCGGAATGTCCCAGGTCCTTAGCCACCTGTGCGATGCCACGCTTGGCGGAAAAAACATATCCCTGCACCTCGCAGAGCGCGATGGGACCGGTCGCGAGCGTGCCGTCGTGATGAAAAACGGAATCCTGCGAATCCTTCCAACCCTGCTGCAGCAGGCCGGAGTCGGTCTTTCGCGCATACTCCACGAATCCGTCACCGTCGCTGTCACCACAGCGGTCGATCCAATCGAGCGCCGCAAGGATGTTTGGCCAGATGCTGCGCAAGAACTCACTGTCTGCGGTGCGATGGTAGTAGGCTGCGGCGAGCATCACGAACAGCGGCGTGGAATCGACGCTGCCGTAGTACATCCCGAACGGCACCTCGCGCAGTCGAGCCATCTCGCCCTTGCGCATCTCATGCAGGATCTTGCCCGGTTCCGCATCACGCTCCGGATCGAAGCTGGTAGCCTGCGTTGCCGCGAGGTACGACAGAACACCCTTCGCGACATCGGGTGACATCCACAGCAGCTCGAGTGCGGTGATAATGCCGTCCCGACCGAAGACGGTGCTGAACCAGGGCACACCGGCATAGGGGTACGGGCCATGCTCTGTATGCGCGATCAGCATGTTCAGATCTGCACGTGACCGATTCAGCCAGTCATTGAACTGCTCGTTGGACGTGTAGATGTCCACGGCTGCAACAGAGGCATCCTGCAATTCCTTCTGAACACGCAGCAACGCCTCATCGAACCCGACCGTGGGTACCGCCGAAGCATCACGCTGGCAGATCACCTCCATCGAGAACTCGGTTTCCTGTTGAGGTTCCAGCTTGATATCAACACGGATGGACCCGCGCTCCGACGTGCTCGGCACCCCGACGCAGCGAATGTGTGTACGACGAATGACGCCGTCCAGTCCCTGATACGAAAGCACAATTCCGCCGGGCTCGATCTCCTCCGGGAGTATCTTCCCGCGATGCTCGCGCTTCTGTCCGCGAACCTCGAAGATGTCCGCGAAATCGGCCTCAAGATGGAAGGTGAGGTCCACATCGACAGCGACGTCTCCAAAGTTGTGCACCTTGATGCGATCGAAACAAGTGCCCTCGGCCAGGAACTGCGCCCGGTAGAGATGCACCGTGCCGCGCATCAACTCCTCACCCGAGGGCAGCGTGAGGTTTGGATTGGTAAGGTCCACGCCAAGCATCACGTTGTCTTCGCGCGTTCCGGAGCTCAGCAGCAGAGGCTTGTGTCCACAGATCCGCATCTCGAATCGGGAGAGGTGCCGAGTCTCATTGTGGAAGAGGCCCTGCTCTCCCGATCCAATCGGGAGAATTTCTCCATACCGATCAAACACAGCAAATGTGTCGTTGTGCAACAGGACCAGCGTGCGGCCGGCGGCAAGCGACGAATCCGCACGAATATAAAACTGGCTGCCAACTTCGATGACGTCCTTAAGGTGGTCGTCCTTCACCTGATGGGGGGATGCCAATAGTCTCTCCGCGGTTAGGTGGTCGATGAGAGGGATTCGCCGGAAGCGAAGCTCGGCTTGCGGTCAAGGATAGTCGAGAAGAGCTTCAGGTAATCGGCGGCCATCCGGCGAGCGCTGAAGCGCTCTTCGAATACACGCCGGATGAGACGCCGGTCGAGTGTGGAAATGCACATGGCGGCGTCGGCGGCTCCGTCCATACTGTCAATGATGAAGCCGGTGACCCCGTGATCGATGACCTCAGGAACAGAGCCGCTGTTATAGGCAATCACTGGAGTGCCACACGCCATGGCCTCCGTCATCACCAGGCCGAAAGGCTCTTCCCAGTCAATCAGCATCAGCAGAGCGCGAGCGTTCCCCAGGAACTCCGACTTCTCCCGTTCGCTGATCTCGCCGACGAACTCGATCAGGGGATCATCCATGAGGTGCTTGATCTCCGATTCATAGTACTCGCGGTCTGCACCATCAATCTTCGCCGCGATCTTCAAGGGAGTTCCCATACGCTTTGCGAGTTCGATCGCGCGAT